>NZ_PYCI01000087.1:0-28588 GCF_003015105.1 Chroococcidiopsis sp. CCALA 051
GTCAATTAAGGACGAGCTGCTTTATTTTTGGCAGGTTTGATTTTATAATGGTCTTACTATAATGGAAATATTTGCGCTTTTAAAAAGATTAAAAATATTTCCATTATGAAGTAAATAGTATCAAAAGCGTCGTGTAAAAGCAAGTGACCTGCCTTCCAATCTCAGAAATTTTTATAATTAATTAAGAGTAATAGCGATCGAGAAAAACGATGGAACGTGGTTTGATTTGGTTGCCACTGCTAGGATTATTTTTTTGGTTAGCTTGGCAGGGACGAAACGAATTTCAAAAAGTAGAAGCCTACCAAAATTGGGCAAAACAATTTGAAAAGTCAAAATACGATATTTATGCGGTTTTGGGGCAGAATGGGAACGAATTAACTTGGGGAAAACCAACACGCACGGGACCCATTGACCTGAAAACTTTTTCTTTAGATCGGGTACAAGAAATTCACTTACTAGTAGAGGAAAAACCAGTAGCGTTGGAGACACCACCAAATAAAGGGAAAGCGATCGCGCTAGAATTTATCATGCAAGATTCACAAGATACCGTGCGAATTCCCTTTACAGAGATCCCGATTGCTGTAGAGTGGGGTAAATATTTACTTAAAAAGAAGAATTAAGATCCCATTCTCGCAAAGCGATCGCTACTCCCTGTTGTAGTCGCGGTGAAATATTAGCATCAGCAGCAAGTTGAGTTAACTGTTGATAGGCAGCAGTAGAATTTAACTGTTTGAGAGCAGCGATCGCGTGCAATTTGACGGCAAGATCTGAGTCTGCCAGTAATTGAATCAGCGATGGAATTGCTTGCATTTCACCCAATTGACCTAAAGACAAAGCGATCGCTTGCTTGAGTTTGGCGTGTTGTGCTGCTAAGCGATTGGTACGCAGCAATTCGAGTAAAATTTCTACTGCTTGTGGCTTTAAACTTAACTGTTCGACTCGTCCTAAAGCATTAATTGTTTCTTGCCAAATTGCGATTGAAGTTATTTGCTCGAAAACTTGCCGTAAATATTCCAGACTAGCTGAGGTTGCAATTCTGCCCAGAGCTAAGACAATTTCTATCTGTAAAGCGCTCGGCGTATGGGGAGACTGCAAGACTCGGAACAAACCTGTTGCAGCTCGATCCGTTCCCAATCTACCCAAACCGTTTGCAGCAGCTAGACAAACATCTATGCTGAAGTCATGCAATCTCAGCAGCAAGAGATCGACTAAATTCAATTCTTCACGTAAATCGGGGCGAAAACTCAAGCCAGTAACGGCTTCTTTTCTCACTTTTGCCCCCAAATCGCTTAAAGCTTCAATTAAAACGGGCGGAATTTTAGGATCGTGAAAGCTACTCAAAGCTTCGATCGCGATCGCTCTAATTTCCACATCTGAGTCTCGAACAACGCTGAGTAGAGGCTCGATTGTTTCTTTAGTACGAATATAGGCAAGCGATCGCGCGGCTAGCGCTCTGGTATTCTCTCGCTCTAACAACTTTGTAATTGCAGATACAGCATTCGAGCCAATTTCTGCTAAAGCTGCGGCTGCTATTCCCTGTTCTTCTGGATTTGCTGATGTTTGCAACAACTCTACCAAAGCTGCGATCGCTTCTGGATCGTCAAAAGTCCCCAAACTCCGCACGGCAAACCAGCGCAATTCTTCATCCGCATCTTCATCTGCCAAAATCTCCAATAAAGATGCGATCGCCTCTCGTCCGAATTTAGGCAGTAACTTTGCCACATCCCACCGTTGATGAAAATCTCCCCACGTCAAAATATCGATTGCCCATGTTAGGGGAGACGGTAGGGGCGCATTGCTGTGCGCCCGTACAGAGGAGTCGGGAGTCGGCGAGAAGAGAGCTGAGGAAGCTGAGGGAGAAAATGGAGTTCCGAATTCCGCATTCCGAATTCCGAATTCTGAGATGAGTTGCTGAAGGCATTGGAGTAGCAACGCCCAGTTAGAAGCAGCGTGGGCGAGTTGTGCCTGTTCTAACAAATTAGCAGTTTGTAAATTCACGGTTAAATTACTGCGATTTGAATTAGATGATTATCAGGGAGCAGGGAAGAGAGCTGAGGGAGCAACTACCAATTACCAATTACCAATTACCAATTACCAACTACCAATTTCCCACACCCCATTCGCCGATCGCTGACAACTGATAACTGATTTCAGTCTGACCTAATTGAGACATGCTACATCCGTCTTTGTACCGATTTCTATGTCATATCTGCATAGAAATGATGCAAAAAGTTCAATAAAAGCAATGATTTGTTACTTAAGTTACGAATTGGTAGGAAAAATCCGCGTAAGTTAGTTTTTAACGAGCAAGCAACACGGGTTGGCACTCGATCGAACTGCGATCCATCAAATATTCAGACTGCAAAGACTGGGGTTGTTGCTCAAATTCGGAGGGTTAATCGTACAGAAGGCGATCGCAAAGTATCGAATGTATCAAAAATACAGGGATGACTTTTCATATGATGCCATTTTAAAGCCATTTTAAAATAACTGCGTGGTGTCTTGTCTGATTCCAACCTCAAACGAAAAGAAGGTGCGTCGCGAACGCCCATCATACTGATGAAAAGAAGATTTTGCCAAGGAAGACAACGGACAGCAGGTTGTAACAAAATCTAACAGATGACAGAAACTTAGAACTAGCGGAATTTTTGATTTTTTCAACATAAGTGCTGGTAGTGGCACAAAAATAGCAGATAACAGGGATAAAGCCATATGACGGACGCAGCAACCTCCAAGGCAAGTCTGAATAAATTTGAAAAATTTAAGGCAGAGAAAGATGGTCTTGCGGTTAAAGCAGAGATCGAGCAATTTGCCTCTATTGGTTGGGAAGCAATGGATGAAACAGATCGCGACCATCGCCTTAAGTGGCTAGGCGTGTTCTTTCGTCCAGTCACTCCAGGTAAATTCATGATGCGGCTGCGGATGCCTAATGGCATTATCACCACCCATCAGATGCGAGTCCTGGGTGAAGTCCTGCAACGCTATGGCGATGACGGTAGCGCAGACATCACTACCAGACAGAATATTCAGCTGCGGGGCATTCGGATTGAAGACTTGCCAGAGATCTTTCAAAAGTTTGCTGCTGTGGGATTAACCAGCATCCAATCGGGGATGGATAACGTCCGTAACATTACTGGCGATCCGCTAGCAGGACTCGATACCGAAGAGTTATTTGACACGCGAGACTTAGTGCATCAAGTGCAAGACGCAATCACCAATTACGGTGAGGGAAACCCAGAATTCACCAACTTACCGCGAAAATTTAATATTGCCATTACTGGTGGTCGCGATAACTCCGTCCATGCAGAGATCAACGATCTTGCTTTTGTTCCGGCGTTTAAGGGCGGGAGTCGGGAGTCGGTAGGGGCGCACGGCTGTGCGCCCGTACAGGAGAGTCAGGAAAAAGAATTTGGTTTTAATATCCTAGTTGGTGGTTTCTTTTCTGCTAAACGTTGCGAGGCGGCGGTTCCTTTAGATGCTTGGGTAGCACCAGAAGATGTAGTTGCTGTATGCAAAGCAGTTTTGGAAGTTTATCGAGATAATGGACTGCGAGCCAATCGACAAAAAGCTCGCTTGATGTGGTTGATTGACGAGTGGGGGATGGAAAAATTCCGTCTAGCTGTAGAAACCCGAATGGGTAAATCTTTGCGATCGGCAGCTGCTAAAGACGAAATTGACTGGGAAAAACGCGACCACATTGGCGTCTACCCTCAAAAACAGCCAGGACTAAACTACATCGGCTTACACGTTCCTGTCGGACGGCTCTACGCTCAAGATATGTTTGAAGTAGCGCGGTTGGCAGAAGTTTATGGTAGTGGTGAGATTCGCCTGACTGTAGAACAAAACATAATTATTCCCAACATTCCCGATTCGCGTCTCGGAACCTTCCTGGCGGAACCACTCTTACAACGCTTCTCCATAGAACCCGAAACGCTAACCCGAGGACTCGTATCATGTACGGGCGCTCAGTTCTGTAACTTTGCCTTGATTGAAACCAAAAATCGAGCGCTGGCAACAATTAAGGCGCTAGAGGCAGAACTAAGATTTACTCAACCAGTCCGCATTCACTGGACGGGATGCCCTAACTCCTGCGGACAACCCCAGGTAGCGGACATTGGACTGATGGGAACCAAAGTCCGTAAAGATGGCAAAGCTGTAGAAGGTGTTGATATCTACATGGGTGGCAAAGTCGGCAAGGATGCTCATTTAGGTAGCTGCATCACGAAGGGAATTCCCTGCGATGATTTGCAGCCAGTATTGCGCAATTTACTCGTCGAGCATTTTGGCGCTAGACCGAGGCAAGAAGTTGCAATAGGGGCTAGAGGCTAGGGAAAGAAGTCAAAAGTCAAAAGTCAAAAGTCAAAATCTACCTCTCGCTAATTACCAATTACCAATTACCAATTACCACTTCAAGAATGACCAAGTTTACAAGACGGCAATTCATCATTACTACAAGTGCGGCAGCGGCAGGTTCAGCTTTAGTTCACGGTTGCAGTTCAAGCAACACGGCAAGTAACAATACCTCTACTACGAATACTAGTTCGACAGCTAATGTTAGTCCCGTTGCCGACGCTCCCAAAGTGGAGACGACTACAGCAAGGTTAGGCTTTATCGCCCTGACTGATTCTGCACCCTTGATTATTGCTGCGGAAAAGGGGCTTTTTGCCAAGTACGGCATGACTGATGTGAAGGTGGAAAAGCAAGCCTCTTGGCCCGTCACCCGCGATAATTTAACACTAGGTTCTGGTGGTGGTGGGATTGATGGGGCACATATCCTTACGCCAATGCCTTACCTAATGAGCTTGGGAACGATTACTGAGGGTAAAAAGGTTCCCATGTACATTCTGGCAAGGTTGAATACTAACGGTCAGGCTATTTCTGTTGCTGAAACTTACAAGGAGTTAAAGGTAGCTAAGGAAAGCACGCCACTCAAGGAAGCCTTCGCTAAATCTAAAGCTGCTGGCAAAGATCTCAAGGTAGCCATGACCTTTCCTGGCGGGACACACGACTTATGGATTCGTTACTGGCTAGCGGCTGGTGGCATTAATCCTGACTCTGATGTCTCTGTCGTCCCCGTTCCACCACCGCAAATGGTCGCCAACATGAAAGTGGGCAACATGGAAGCTTTCTGTGTCGGAGAACCTTGGAATGCTCAACTCGTGAACCAAAAGCGGGGTTATACAGCTTTGGTAACTGGAGAGTTGTGGAACGACCACCCAGAAAAAGCTTTTGCAATGCGGGCTGACTGGGTAGATAAAAATCCCAATGCGGCGAAAGCATTATTGATGGCAGTACAAGAAGCCCAACAATGGTGTGAAAAAGCAGAAAACAAAGAGGAGATGGTGAATATCGTTTCCCAGCAGAAGTGGTTTAGAGTCCCAGCTAAAGATATTATCGAGCGAGCTAAAGGCAACATTGACTACGGCGACGGTCGTACAGAAGAAAACTTCGCCTACAAAATGAAGTTCTGGGCAGACAATGCTTCCTATCCCTATAAGAGTCACGATCTGTGGTTTTTGACGGAAAACATTCGCTGGGGTTATATTCCGGCAAATACCGACACGAAGAAACTCGTAGACCAGGTAAATCGCGAAGATCTATGGAAAGAAGCTGCTAAAGCAATTGGCGTACCAGATGCAGAGATTCCTAAGAGTTCTTCCCGTGGTGTGGAAACTTTCTTTGACGGAGTCAAGTTCGATCCGGCTAATCCCGAAGCTTATTTGAAGAGTCTAAAGATTAAGAAAGCTTAATGATGGGCTAGGGAAAAAAGAACTCCTGTAGAGAGGTTAAATGTAACGTCTCTACAATTCCCGACTCCCGCAATTCTTTATATAAACGTAGAAGCATAGGAGGAGCATGACCGCAACGCTAGATCGTTCGAGAAAAAGTTTACAGCAAAAAGCGATCGCCAAGTTTATCGCTAAAAAAGTGATTCCGCCCATCGTGGCGATCGCCATTTTTGCATTGATTTGGCAGTTACTTACAATGAGTGGGATTCTTGCTTTGCCTTCACCGATCGAGGTCATTCAAGAAACATGGGACCCTTACATCATCAATCCCTTTTTTGATAATGGCGGGACAGATAAGGGATTAGCATTACAAATTCTGGCTAGTTTGGGACGGGTCGCAATCGGTTTTTCCCTCTCAGCTATTGTCGGAATTACTCTGGGAATTCTAATTGGCTCGAATGAATTTGTTTACAACGCTGTAGACCCGATTTTTCAAGTTCTTAGAACCGTTCCACCTTTGGCATGGTTGCCCTTATCGTTAGCAGCATTACAACAATCCAATCCCTCCGCAATTTTTGTAATTTTCATTACAGCAATTTGGCCCATCATCATCAACACAACAGTGGGCGTACAACAACTGCCTCAAGATTATCGCAACGTCGCTAGAGTTCTCAAACTCAGAGGAAAAAAATATTTCTTTAAAATTCTGTTTCCCGCCACCGTGCCTTACATTTTTACAGGTTTGAGAATCGGGATCGGTTTATCTTGGTTAGCAATTGTTGCCGCAGAAATGTTAGTTGGTGGAGTCGGCATCGGCTTTTTTATCTGGGATGCTTATAACAGCTCTTTATTAAGTCAAATCATCATCGCACTGATTTATGTCGGTGTCGTCGGTCTGCTATTAGACAGAATCGTTGCTTTCATTGCTAGTAAAGTCGTTCCAGAAGAACAGCGATAGGGGCAGAAACAGTGACCAGTTTAACAGTGACCAGTGACCGCTACTGACAAACCCTGGTAGCTAGTGACTGACTCACTACTCCCTACTTCCTACTCCCTACTCCCTAAAAATCACCATGTCAGTTTTTGTTGAAGTTGACCACGTTGATAGAATATTTTCATTGCCAAATGGTAGTACCTATACGGCACTGAAAAATATTGAATTAAAAATTAAACAGGGTGAGTTTATTTCCTTAGTCGGTCACTCTGGTTGCGGCAAATCTACGCTACTAAATATTATTGCTGGTCTAGACCGTGCTAGTCGTGGTGGTGTAATTCTAGAAGGACGGCAGGTAAAAGAACCTGGACCCGATCGCATGGTGGTATTTCAAAACTACTCTCTACTGCCCTGGATGACAGTGTACGAGAATATCTCGCTGGCGGTTGATGAAGTTTACAAAAATCAAACCAAGGCAGAAAGACGATCGACTGTCGAACATCACATCGATTTAGTCGGCTTGCGTCACGCTAGAGATAAGCGTCCGGGCGAACTTTCTGGAGGAATGAAACAACGGGTGGCGATCGCCCGTGCTTTAGCAATTCGTCCTAAGTTGCTGCTACTCGACGAACCCTTTGGGGCGTTAGATGCTTTAACGCGGGGCGGTTTGCAAGAACAGTTGATGAAAATCTGCGAAGAAAGTCACGTTACCTGCGTGATGGTGACACACGATGTAGATGAAGCCTTGCTGCTGAGCGATCGCATTGTCATGCTCACCAACGGTCCCGAAGCACAAATCGGACAAATTCTCGATGTCAACATTCCCCGTCCCCGTCAGCGGATGGAAGTTGTCAATCATCCCAGCTACTACGCTATGCGTAACGAGCTGATTTACTTCCTCAACCAACAAAAACGCATCAAGCAGCGCAAAGCAAAACAACACGTCGTCGTTGCTGGCAATGGCTTAGAAAAAGTCAATTTAGAAATCGGCTTTATCCCCCTGACCGACTGCGCCCCGTTGGTAGTCGCCAAAGAAAAAGGCTTCTTTGCTAAATACGGCTTAACCGATGTCACCCTCAGCCGCGAACCGAGTTGGAAGGAGATCTCTAAGGGTGTGGGTACGGGACGCTTAGACGCTGCCCAAATGGTTGCAGGAATGCCCTTAGCCATGACTTTAGGGGCAGGTGGTAAAACTCCTATCCCCATCGTCAGCGCCCTCACCCTCTCCCGTAACGGTAACGCCATTACGCTGAGCAAAAAGTTTTTCGAGCAAGGAGTTAGAACCCTAGCCGACTTAAAAGCCGCGATCGCTTCTGACTCCGATACCATCCACACCTTCGGTATGGTACACCCAGCCTCAATGCATAACCTAATGTTGCGTTACTGGCTGGCGAGTGGTGGCATTCATCCCGATGAAGATGTCAGCTTAACCGTGATTCCGCCACCGCAAATGGTAGCTAATCTCAGAGCTGGAAACATCGACGGTTATTGTGTCGGCGAACCTTGGAATTCCCGCGCCGTCTACGAAGACTTGGGATTTGTCGTTGCCACCGATTTAGACTTGTGGGCGGGACATCCAGAAAAAGTTTTAGGCGTGCGGGAAGAATGGGCAAACCAATATCCACAGACCCACGTTGCCCTAGTTAAAGCCTTATTAGAAGCTTGCGACTACTGCGACGATCGCCGCCATCGAGAAGAGATTTTAGAACTACTCTGCCGACCGGAATACGTTGGTTCCGATCCCGCTTACACTCGTCTTGGGTTCCTCGACCCCTACAATCGCGGTGACGGTTCCGCACCCCAACAACTATTGCATTTCAACCAATTCCACGTAGACAAAGCCAACTATCGCGATCGCACCGATTTGTTGTGGATCTTGACTCAGTTAGCACGCTGGGGATTAATTCCATTCCCGAAAAACTGGGTAGAAGTTCTCGATCGCGTCAGTCGTACCGATGTATTTGGCATCGCCGCCCGCGAACTAGGATACATGGACATCGGACACGATTCCCAACCCATCAAGCTATTTGACGGCAAAATCCTCTATCCCGATCGCCCAATTGACTACCTCAACAGTTTAGAAATCAAACACCAAATCCGCGTCGAAGAAATTGCGATCGATCCTGTAGTCACTGTTTGAAAGAAGGGTAATTGGTAATGGGTAATTGGTAATTGGTCGCTCTTACCCCTACTCCCGACTCCCGACTCCCTATTCCCTAGAGAAACATGCAAATTAGAGAAACTCAGCTTACACCCCAGATCGTAGAACCCAGAACCCAGAACCCTTTTTTAGTCATAGAGGATGTTTCCAAGGTCTATCCTACGAAAAATGGTCCTTATACAGTTTTAAAAGATGTTAATTTCACTGCTCGCGAAGGTGAGTTTATCTGTCTGATCGGTCACTCTGGCTGTGGCAAGACTACCCTACTAAATATGGTGGCAGGATTTAACAAACCCACTACAGGGGAAGTCAGGCTGCAAAGCGATCTCGTCACCGAACCAGGACCGGAACGGATGATGGTGTTTCAAAATTACTCCCTGCTGCCTTGGATGACGGCGTTTGATAACGTTTATCTATCCATCGATGCCGTCCATCCCAATATGCCTGCGGCACAGAAAAAAGCGATCGCTAAAGAGCATTTAGCAATGGTAGGACTGACGGAAGCTGCCGATAAAAAGCCACGTCAGCTATCTGGAGGAATGAAACAACGAGTGGCGATCGCCCGTGCTTTAGCTATTCGTCCCCAAATCCTGATCCTCGACGAACCTTTCGGGGCGCTGGATGCCATTACCAAAGAGGAACTCCAAGAAGAACTGCTAACAATTTGGCGAGAACACCGCGTCACCGTGTTGATGATCACGCACGACATTGACGAAGCCCTATTTTTATCCGATCGAACGATCATGATGACCAACGGTCCTTCGGCAACGATTGGTGAAGTTGTGGAGATTCCCTTCCCTCGTCCGCGCCAACGCGCCCGTATCATCGAAGATCCCCGTTACTACGAACTGCGCAACCACATCCTCGACTTTTTATATCATCGTCATGCCCATGTGGAGTAGAGAGTGGCTGGACTATTTTCTAGTCACCAGCCACTAATCACTGATAACTGAAAACAGCGATCGCTCCGACATTTAGGCGATCGCTATTTTTTTGCAATCTGTCTTTGGGTGGTAAATATGCATGAAAATGCATGAAAACTATGCGTTTATTTCATAATTAATGTAATTTCGTTACAAAATATACGAAACTTCTGGCTTTAGTAATCCAATCTAGAGTAGTAACCAGTATTGAAAGTGCCATTAAAAATTCAGACGCAATCACTTTTCTATCAGTGTTATGGATGTAATTTGTGCAAATAAAAAGTCAAGCCAGCAAATGTTTACGGTATGGTTCGCCAATATTTTTCGACACTGATAGAACTTTTTCAAACTGGTAAAAGATAGCCTAATTCACACTCATAGAACCTCATAGCTCTTACAACACTCTTGAGGCAATTCACAGAATTGCTAACAGCACAACTTTTGCAATTCCTCTTCTTTTGACTTAGGAAGTCATCTCATGCTCAAAGGCTTAATTTCATTCCAGGGTCGCTATCGCATCTTACATCAAACGTGGTTTGCTTTCTTTTTAACTTTCGTTTGTTGGTTTAACTTTGCACCCTTTGCCGGATTAATTCAGAAAGAACTTCATTTAAGCGATCCGCAAAAAACAACTCTCCTCATCTGCAACGTAGCACTGACAATTCCAGCCCGTATTATTATCGGTATGCTGCTGGATCGGTTTGGACCGAGAATTACCTACTCTTTTCTGTTGATGTTTGCTGTAGTTCCTTGTATGGCAACAGCGATGTCTCACGATTTCAACCAATTGGTGTGGAGTCGTTTGTTGATGGGGATTGTCGGTTCTGGATTTGTCATCGGCATTCGCATGGTGTCTGAGTGGTTCCCGCCCAAAGATATTGGTATTGCTCAAGGTGTGTATGGCGGCTGGGGTAACTTTGGGGCTTTTGGTGCTGAATTTGCTCTCCCAATTCTTGCAGTAGCTACTGGCTTTGTTGCAGGTGGTGCATCTAACTGGCGTTTGGCAGTTGCCTTTACAGGTATTGTTGCTGCAATTTACGGTGTTATCTACTTCAATACTGTCCAAGATACTCCTAGCGGTAAAGTTTACAAGCGTCCTAAGAAAAATGGTGCGATGGAAGTCACCAGCAAAGGCAGTTTTTATGCCATGCTGCTGTCAAATTTCGGTCTAATTTTCGCTCTTGGTTTGTTAGCTTGGCGTTTGGCTCAACCTAAAATTCACTTCCTCAGCCTAAGCCAAATGTATATTGTTTGGATTGGACTATTAGGATTGTATGCTTACCAAACTTATCAAGCTTGGCGCGTCAATAAAGAGTTATTAACCGGACAAAAAATCTACTCTCCATCCGAACGCTATCAATTTCGTCAAGTTGCTTTACTCGAATTTACTTACGTCACAAATTTTGGTTCGGAATTGGCAGCAGTTTCTATGCTCCCAATCTTCTTTGAAACAACTTTTAGCTTGGATCATCATATGGCAAGTATTATTGCCTCATGCTATCCATTCTTAAACTTAGTTTCTCGTCCTAGTGGTGGTTTAATTTCTGATAAATTAGGTTCGCGCAAATGGACGATGACAGTTATTTCGGTTGGAATTGGGATTAGCTACTTACTCGCTTATGAAATTAATGGGAGCTGGGCTTTACCACTAGCGATCGCCGTGACAATGCTCTCTGCTTACTTTGCCCAAGCTGGTTGTGGTGCAACTTACGGAATTGTACCTCTGATTAAAAAAGAAATTACCGGACAAATTTCTGGTAATGTCGGAGCATATGGTAACTTTGGTGGGGTAATTTATTTAACAATTCTCAGCCTGACCAATGCCCGTACTTTGTTTGCCACAATGGGAATTGCTGCTCTAGTTTGTGCTAGTTTGTGTGCTTTCTTTTTGAAGGAACCAAAAGGCTCTTTTGCTGAAGATTACGAAACTAATTCTGCGACAGCAGAACATGCGTTACCAAGTAGTTCTATGTTGGCAGAAGAAGTAGAATAAAATCTCTTGTTGCATTCCACCTACCTAATCTTTATACGGGATAACGCAGGTAAATTTTAAACTGCGTTATCCTAGTTTTCTATTATTAGTACCTAACGACACTTATAAAAGAAAGTTATCAGTTGCCAACGACCAATTACCAATTACCAATTATCAATCACAGCGATCGCCAAAAGTTTTTTAAAATACTATATTTGTTTGCCTCTCTCTATGGTTATAATTTTTACTAGAACTAACTGAGGTAAATAGTACATCTGATATCAAAATTAAGTAGAATCTGTTCGATCTATTTCGATTTTGATTATGTCATAACTCTCGGACAATTTTACTCCGAAAAGCGATATTTATGTAACATTTTCTACAGACTAAAATTCCGAGCGTAGGTAAGTTATCTGGTAATGTAGAATCGTGGTTTAAAGTGGTGAAAAACTGTCAAATTTACTGAAACATCTTCTACTAAACATTCTCCAATTTTAAATCTGTAGCCCATTAACGAAAAAATTGCGGTAACACTGTCATGACTGACTCCACCAAAACCCTATGTCCTTATTGTGGTGTCGGCTGCGGCTTAGAAGTCTCACCCCCAGCCGCTGCTGGCAAAGCGACCAATCGCGACAGTCAAGGGAATCCAGTCTGGAAAGTGAGAGGGGATAAAGCCCATCCTTCCAGTCAAGGAATGGTGTGCGTCAAAGGCGCGACAATAGCAGAAGCGATCGCCAAAAGCCGCTTGCGTTATCCGATGGTGAGAGACTCGCTCAATGAAGAGTTCCGCCAGGTAAGCTGGGAAGAAGCACTAGAAAAAATCGTCAATCGCATTCAAACAGTCCGCCTGACTCAAGGGGCTGATGCAATTTGCATGTATGGTTCCGGTCAGTTTCAGACCGAAGACTATTACATCGCGCAAAAACTCATGAAGGGGTGTTTGGGGACGAATAACTTTGATGCCAATTCTCGCCTGTGCATGTCGTCCGCGGTATCTGGTTACATACAGAGTTTTGGTGCTGACGGTCCTCCCTGTTGCTACGAAGATTTAGAACAAACCGATTGCGCTTTTTTAATCGGTACAAACACTGCTGAGTGTCATCCAATTGTTTTCAACCGCCTCAACAAATACTGCAAGCAGAACCGCAACGTCAAAATGGTCGTTGTCGATCCCCGCTACACAACTACGGCGGAAGCTGCTGACTTGCATCTGGCGATTCATCCTGGGACGGATATCGACTTACTTAACGGGATCGCCCATTTGTTAATGCGTTGGGGCTGTATCGACTTAGATTTTATTGAAGATTGTACGAGTAATTTTCCTGCTTATGCAGAGTTAATTCAAGATTACACCCCAGAGATGGTGGCGCAAAAATGCGGAATCTCTGCTGCCGATTTAGAGACGGCGGCGCGATACTGGAAAGAATCGAAGCGCGTCCTATCTATGTGGTCGATGGGCGTAAACCAGTCATCGGAAGGCACGGCAAAGGTCAGAACCATTATCAACTTGCACCTCATGACAGGGCAAATCGGTAAACCTGGTGCGGGTCCATTTTCCCTTACGGGACAACCGAATGCAATGGGCGGACGAGAAGCAGGGGGATTGGCACATCTGCTTCCAGGTTACCGCAGCGTGAAAAATCCACAACACCGCGCCGAGTTAGAGCAACTTTGGGGTCTGCCAACTGGTAGTATATCTTCTGAGTTTGGTAGAAATACTTGGGAAATTATCACGGGCTTGGAGTCAGGGGAAGTCGGCGTATTGTGGATTGCAGCAACTAACCCAGCTGTAAGTATGCCAGATTTGGAAAGGACGAAAGCAGCACTATTGCGATCGCCTTTTACCATTTACCAAGATGCCTACTATCCTACTGAAACTGCTGCCTACGCCCACGTCTTGCTTCCCGCCGCACAGTGGAGTGAAAAGACGGGCGTAATGACAAATTCCGAACGGCGCGTGACTCTGTGTAGTGCCTTTCGTCAGCCACCAGGAGAAGCTAAAGCAGACTGGGAAATCTTTGCTGAAGTTGGCAGAAGGTTGGGCTTCACAGAACAGTTCGCTTTTTCTGCTGCCACCCAAGTCTACGCTGAATTTACCAAAATTACTCGCGATCGCCCTTGCGACATGTCAGGATTGAGTCACGAACGCCTCCGCGCCGAAGGACCGCAGCAATGGCCCTGTCCCGAATCTGAATTAGGTAAATCAGATCGTCACGAAAAAGCCAAACGATTGTATACAGACTTTAAATTCCATACCCCTGATGGTAGGGCGAAGTTCGCCGCCTACCACTCGCGGGGACTGGCAGAACCACCCGATCCGAAATATCCCTTTGTCTTGACAACGGGACGATTATACGGGCATTGGCATACCCAAACTCGCACGGGCAGAATTGATAAAATTCAACAGATGCATCCCAACCCATTTATCGAAATTCATCCCCGCGATGCTGCGAGTTTGAAAATTAACAATGACGATTGGGTAGAAGTGCGATCGCGACGTGGTAAAGCTAAATTTCCTGCTAAAGTAACAAAAGCGATCGCCCCTGGTACGGTGTTTGTGCCGATGCACTGGGGCGCGTTGTGGGCAGAACAAGCTGAAGCCAATGCCCTCACCCATCCCGAATCTTGTCCTGACTCCAAACAGCCAGAATTAAAAGCTTGTGCGGTTCAATTGATTCCTTTGAGCAACAACTTTTTCTCATATCAAGAAGCAGAGCAATACGATCCTGCGCCCTCGCCTATTTCTGTGTAAGTAAAACAGTTCAAAATTCAAAATTCAAAATTCAAAATTTCAGAAGGTACAAGCCTCTAACGAATCTCTGTGTCTGCCTCTAGCTACAGTAACGTAAAGAGTGCAGATTCGAGTAGCAACGGATGCAAGTAAAGAGTTAAAGTAAATACTTAAGAATATAAAGATTTATTAAAGGCGATCGCCTCTATGACGGTTCTCCTGTTGGCAGTGTCGAGCTTTATTGCTTGGGTTATTAGTAGCTTAGCTGGTGGGGGAAGTCCGTTTATTATTATTCCGATGGTAAACTTCCTGCTGGAAACGCCAGCTATTCCGCCAGTCGTGACCACAGGAATGTTATTGGGGAACTTGCAACGAGTTTTTGTTTTTTGGCAAGATATAGACTGGCGGCTCACTTGGTGGTATTTGCCTGGTGCAGTGTCGGGGGCGATTTTGGGTGCGATCGCATTTACTCAAACTCATCTAGAGTGGATACAAACTCTACTAGGGCTATTTTTAGTCAGTTCTGCTTTCAGTATGTTTGTAGGCGAGAGCAAACCATCTTTTCAAGTCCCAGGTTGGGTTTTCTTACCTGCTGGTTTCATTCATGCTTTTCTCTCAGGCTTACTCGGTAGTATTGGTCCAATCTTAAATCCACTGTATTTAAATTACGGCTTATTCAAAGAAAAAATGATCGGCACGAAATCCGCCCATGTTCTAGTAGTACATATAGCCAAAATGTGTACTTACGCTAGCTTGGGAGCATTTACCAAATCGTATCTCTGGTATGGATTAGTCATTGGGATGGCAGCAATTCCGGCAAACTGGGTAGGACAGCAAATGTTACAGAAAATGAGTAACGAGCAGTTTCACAAGTTTGTGACTGCGCTGATAACTATTAGCGGTTTATCAATATTGTGGAATCAAAGAAAATTTTTTGCTATTTTGTTGCAATGAGATTAAGACTGCCGCACTCACGTTAAGATAGATCGCAAAAGCGATACACCAAACGGTAGCTCGGACTCGATATGCCAAGAAGCCAGCGTAATGACAACTTTGTAGATAAAACATTTACCGTCATGGCAGATATCATTCTGAAGATTCTGCCTACCAATAAAAAAGCTAAAGAAGCTTTTGTCTATTACCGCGATGGTATGTCTGCTCAAGGGGCTGGAGAGTATGCCGAAGCTTTAGACAACTACAGACAGGCTTTGGAACTAGAAGAAGATCCCTACGATCGCAGCTACGTTCTCTACAATATGGGGTTAATTTATACAAATAATGGCGAACACGAGATAGCTTTGGAGTACTACGAAAAAGCACTCGAATGTTACCCCAACATGACGCAAGCCTTGAACAACATGGCTGTCATCTATCACTTCCAAGGGGAAAAAGCCAAAGAAGAAGGAGATAGCGATCGCGCTGATAGTTTATTCGATCTCGCCGCTGACTACTGGAAACGCGCTATCCAAATAGATCCCAACAACTATCTCGAAGCACAAAACTGGCTCAAAACCACCGGACGTTTATCAAAAGATATTTACTTTTAATGGTAATGGGAAAGTCAAAAGTGAAAAGTTAAAAGTCAAAAACTATAGATGACTAACTACTAACTACCAACTACCAATTACCAATTACCAATTACCATCCATGCTCGACAAAGAACAAGTTCGTAAAGTTGCCCATCTCGCACGCCTAGCACTCACTCCCGAAGAGGAGGAACAATTTACCACTCAATTAAGTAGCATTCTAGATTATTTCGAGCAGTTGAGCGAACTTGACGTAACTGACGTGCCTCCAACCATGCGGGCAATTGATGCTAGTAACATCACCCGTGCGGATAAACTAGAACCATATGGCGATCGCGATGCTATACTCGAAAGCGCTCCAGAACAGGATGGGGAATTTTTCAAAGTTCCTAAGATCCTCAATGAGGCATAGTATCAGTTATTAGTGGTAATGGGTAATGGGTAATGGGTAATAGGTAATTTGTTGTTCACCCCAACTCTGGACGACTCTGCACGGGCGCGCAGAAGTGCGCCCCTACCGACTTCCCTATCTCCGCTGCCGGGATAGCGATTTAGAAGCCAGCAATCGTGCTATGACATAGACTAAGCTACCTGCAATCATACCTGGTAGGACTTCGTAAACTACGGAAGATAACTTAAATACCAGGTTCCAACTAATAGCGGTGATAATTCCAACAGCCATCATTAATAGTGCTACAGGCGTACTGACGGGCAATTGCCCAACTCGCAATAGTAACAGTGGACCTAAACCCGAAGCTAAAGCCGACCAAGAAAATGTAATTAAGAGAAACACATTATCATCGCCTACTAAAGCAATACTCAAAACGATCGCGGTGACAGTTAAAGTGCCTAACTTGACAATTCGATAGGAATTAGCAAATTGAGGCGCGATGTCTTGAGTCAACGCCGCCGAACAGCAGAGAATTTGAGAATCGGCAGTAGACATAGTAGCAGCAAAAACTCCGGCTAGCATCAGTCCGACAAAGCCTGCGGGTAGCAATTCTTCTGCTAAATACGGCAATGCTAACTCAGGATCGCCACCTGATATCAAGTCGGGTAACAACACCCGTGCTGCTAAGCCGATGGTAATGGAGGAAAAAGATGTGGTTAAACTAGCAATAGTTTTGATATTCAGCGCCCTATTGACATTATCGGGGGAGTCAATCGCCATCGCTCGGACTAAGATATGAGGTTGACCGACTACGCCAAATCCAGCCACAATCCAACCAATAAAAAAGGGCAGAAAGCCCAATGGTAGATTAGATGGACTCAAATTAATTAGCTTTGCATCAATCGCGCCCAATCTTGTCCAAAGTTGCCCAAATCCACCACAGTCGGTAATTGCTACGGATAGTAGGAGCAGCAACGAACCAATCATAATGATTCCTTGGACTGCATCCGTCCAAATCTCCGCTCGCACACCTCCAGAAAAACAGTAGATAATGACGATCGCGGCTCCGAGGATAATTCCTAGACGATAATCCCAGCCGAAGACGACATTCAGTGCTTTGCTACCTGCTACGAGTTGCGATGCTGCATACGCACCGAGAAAAGCCACAATAATAATACCTGAAACAATCGAGATCCAACGAGCGCCAGAAGTATTTTGCGCTAAGAAATCAGAAACAGTATCCGATGCTGTTTCTTCGGATCTTTTTCTTAAACGTTTGAAAAATAAAAACCAAGCGAGATAGTCTCCTATTGCCCAACCAATAACTAACCAAATAGCAGAAATTCCGGCTGTGTAGGCAAAGCCAACTTGACCGAGAAATAATAAACCACTCTGACCTGTTGACATGGCGGAAAGCGCTGTCAGCCAAGGACTTACCCCGCGACTAGCGAGGATGTAGTCAGCAGTTGTATTTTTCTTATGAGTTGACGAGTAGATGCCAACGCCAATAATCAGAGCTAGAAAAACAATGAAAGTAGCTGCAATAAATATGCGATCGCTCATAGATTTATCAGTTATCAGTTATCAGTTATCAGTGTAGAGACGTTAGATGTAACGTCTGTACAAAGTTATCAGTGGTTGCTGATGCAGATGACTTTACTTTTTGTTACATCTTAAGACATCCTGCTTCTGAGTGAAAGTGAAAATCAACTGCTGATTTGGTTAGAAGGTGAATGGCGATCGCAATTTATATTTGATTTATGAGAAAAAATTACTATTTTTTGATGATTCAATCTTAATATTTTATTTTTGTCTTATAGCAATTCTCAACTGCGTGCGTGACATTTTTAGGGGCGCACAGCTGTGCGCCCCTAAAGATTGCGTGTTTTACCTAAATCAAAACCGCTATTAGTAGAATAGGCAATGCTCGCCTACAATTGAATTCTCACTTCACTCGATGAGCCTAATTTTTTATACCATAAGATAGATGCATTTTTCTCCAAACTAGTAAGAAAAGACTTTTAACTTCTGACTTCACTTTATTGGTTTAGCATGTATGAAGAGCGAACTCAAACACTCACAAGTAAAACTTCGCACGAGGGGCGATTGATGGGTTTAGGTATTCTAGCTGACGGTAAATGGATTTCCGAACGGGAACAAGAAGATAACCAAGGGAAATTTATCCGCCCTTCTACTACCTTTCGCAATAAAATTACTGCTGATGGTTCGAGTGGTTTTAAAGCAGAAGTAGGACGCTATCACTTATATATTTCTTGGGCTTGCCCTTGGGCGCATCGAACGGCAATTATGCGTCGTCTGAAGGGACTAGAAGATGCAATTGGATTATCTGTAGTAGCAGCAGAGATTGACCAAAATAGTTGGGAGTTTAGCAGCGAACCTGGGGCAATTCCCGATACTGTTAACGGGACGCAATATCTTTGGCAACTTTATCTAAAAGCCGAACCAAATTATAGCGGACGGGTAACAGTTCCCGTGTTATGGGATAAGCAAACTCAGTCAATTGTGAATAATGAATCTCGCGAAATTATTCGCATGTTTGATACTGAGTTTAACGATATTGCGAGTAAGAATGTCAACTTCTACCCCAAAGATTTGCAAGCACAAATAGACAAAACTATCGATGAGATTTACCAGCCAATTAATAATGGTGTCTACCGAGCCGGATTTGCCACTCAACAAGTGGCTTATGAGGAGGCTGTAACGGAGTTATTTGAGGCTTTAGACCGTTGGGAAAATGTTTTAGCTAAACAACGTTATTTATGTGGCAATTGCATTACAGAAGCCGATTGGTGTATGTTTACAACCTTACTGCGTTTTGATGCTGTTTATTACGTCCATTTCAAATGTAACTTACGCCGGATTGTAGATTATCCTAACTTGTGGAACTACTTAAAAGACTTGTACCAACAACCAGGAGTGAAAGAAACTTGCAACTTGGATCATATTAAAAGACATTACTATCGGAGTCATCCCAAAGTTAATCCTACTCGCATCGTGCCTAAAGGACCAATAATTGATTTTGAGGCTCCCCACAACCGTAATGAAATAGGTGTTGCAGTTTCAGTTTAAAAAGTAGGGTGGGCATTGCCCACCCTACTTTAACCTTTGACGCAAACAACTTGCTTCAATGTTGCCACAATTTCGACAAGATCTGACTGATTATTCATCACCTGATCTATTGGCTTATATGCCCCTGGAATTTCGTCTAAGACACCCGTGTCTTTGCGGCATTCTACGCCCTTCGTTTGCTCGATCAAATCGTCAAGTGTATAGACATTTTTTGCCTTATTACGAGACATCAAACGCCCCGCACCGTGACTGCAAGAACAATAACTTTCAGCATGACCTTTACCTCTGACAATAAATGATTTCGCACCCATTGAACCAGGGATAATCCCATAATCTTCAGTCTGCGCCCTTACCGCACCCTTACGAGTCACGTAAACGTCTTCGCCAAAATGCACTTCCTTTTCGGCATAGTTGTGATGGCAATTGACTTCTAATAGAGGCTTGAATGGCTTACCACCAGCTACATGTTTTTCCACAACTCGCTTAAAGCGTGCCATCATCACGTCACGATTGACACGGGCATAGTTTTGCGCCCACTGCAAGTCTCGCCAATAAGCAGCAAACTCTGACGTACCGGAAACAAAATAAGCCAAGTCAGGATCGGGCAAGCGATCGCCTGCTAATTTTGCTAGTTCTTTAGCAGTATTAATATGGCACTGTGCCAACTTGTTGCCGATATTTCGAGAACCAGAATGCAACATCAACCAAACTCGATCTTCCGTATCGAGACAAACTTCTAAGAAGTGGTTGCCACCGCCAAGAGAACCCATTTGTTTCATGGCTTTTCCTTGCAAGTCTTGCACCCCACGATGTAGATCTTTAAAATCATTCCAACGTTGCCAGTTAGTGACAGATTTTTCCACATCTTGATTTTCATTAAAACCAACTGGAATTGATGCTTCAATATCCAAACGAATTTTTTTCAACTTGCCTTCTAATTGTTCGGCATGATATGGAGTTTGAATGGCAGCCATGCCACAACCAATATCTACTCCCACAGCCGCAGGCAAAATTGCATCTTTAGTTGCTACAACCGAGCCGACTAAAGCACCTTTACCTAAGTGGACATCGGGCATCAATGCGACGTGTTTAAATACAAATGGTAGCGATGCTACGTTTTTCGCCATCTGGGTTTCTTCATGTCCTAAAGCATGATTTGCCCAAGAAAGTACGGGTACTGGTGTATTAATTTCTAGTTTTTCGTATGGCATATTTTTAGTTAAAAATTAAGGAAAAATAACTGATGTATCGGTCAGGGCGCACGACTGTGCGCCCCTACAGAAACATTACCCAGGGCGCACGGCTATGCGCCCCTACAGAAACATTACCCAGGGCGCACGGGGCTATGCGCCCCTACAGAAACATTACCCAGAGCGCACGGCTATGCGCCCCTACAGAAACATTACCCAGGGCGCACGGCTATGCGCCCCTACAGAAACATTACCCAGAGCGCACGACTGTGCGCCCCTACAGAAACATTACCCAGAGCGCACGACTGTGCGCCCCTACAGAATACTTGGGTTTTTGATTCCCAGATTGACTATCTCTACAGGGGAGAATACTAACTTAGCTTATGCAAGTTCATTTTATATAATACATTATACTACATAAAATACAATAAGACAATCCTGACGAATATGGCATAAGGGCAGGTTTGTTAAATCACCTTGCCAAACTTTTGCTGTATGAATATGGGTGTAAGGGCGGGTTGATTGACCGCTTCGTTGTTAGCAGAGATTTTGGGTGAAACCCGCCCCTACATCGATCGCTGCTCCCTGCTCCCCGTTCCTACTAGCCATCGATGTACAATTACCATCACTAGGGCTAGAGGCATCATTAAAACAGGAATAATTTCCAAACTAGTACGGGAGGCGATCCACCCGACTGCACTGGGCAAACTGGCTGCACCTAAACTAGCGACACTCGACACGAAACCGATCGCGGCTGGTATTAATGCAGGAGATATCCTCTGTGGTAATAAGGCAATTGTTGCCGGATAGATTGCCGCAAACCCGAAACCAATCAGCGGTAAGCTCAAATACAGGTTTGGTACTAGCCACCAAGCCAGTAAACCAATACTCAGCAGCACCAGAGAAATATCCAACGTGCGGACTGCACCGAGTCGCCGCATGAAATATCCCAAACTCAAACGCCCAATCGTCACTCCCAGCCAGTAAGCACTGATACTATATCCAGCAACTATTGGCGGGATACCGCGACTGAGATTTTGCACCGAGTAAGCCCAGTTACCCACACAAACCTCTGCACCCACATAAACCATCAATAGCAAACCCGTTAGCAGGACAGCAGGTGTCTGTAAAGCAACGCGGAGATTAGCCTTAGCACTGGTCCCAGAAGCATTGATTTTCTGCGTCATCGGTCGATAATTTTGGACGATCGCTATAGCCACCGCCACCACCAACAGCCCTACTACTCCTGCAAATACCAAATAGATCGATCGCCAATTCAACCCAAAAGCTAGTAGCGAAGTGGCGATCGTGGGACCTAACAATGCACCAACTCCATAAAAAGCGTGCAACATTCCCACGAGATGGTTAGTGCGTTGGTTATCTACAATAAAAGTATTAATTCCAGCATCAATCAGGGCAATTCCCAGCCCCAAAAGCACGCCAGCCGCAACCATCACCCACCAAAACGGATTCAACGCATAGATTATCAGCGCCCCCATCAGCAACATTGCCGCTACTAACAGCATCCGTGCCAACCCCAAACGGCTGCTAATCAGACTACTAGAGAACGCTGCCACAACATAACCACCCGTCTGACTGATAAACAGCAGCGTTACAGTTGCCGGATTTAAATTATATGCAGCCAAAATCGAAGGCAACAAAACCCCCAATCCCGCCTCTGCTACTGCGATCGCCACAAAAGCATAAAAGGCGATCGCCACCCCAAACCAAACCGCCTCTTTTCCTGAGTGCGATCGCTTCACATTTTTGCCTAACACCCGCTTATCACCCATATCTCCCCTGCATTTATTTGGCTTGGGTACGGGCGGATTTTCACCAAAGATTCACTGTTTCAGTGGTCGATCTATTCGCTAAACCCGCCCCTACAACTTCTGACTGCCTCACGCCTCTGCTAACAACACCCTTAACCCAACCCGATTGCTATCCATCACCTGTTGCTCGATCGCCATCCCTACCAAAGCAGGTACGATCGCATCCGCCTCAATTAAATCTGCTGGCTGATAAGTCGTCGCCACCGCCACCACACTCATTCCCGCTGCCCGTGCCGCTTTGACACCAGCCACAGCATCCTCCACTACCAGACAGCGTTCTGGTGCGACACCCAACCTTGATGCTGCTTTGAGATATCCTTCAGGATCGGGCTTACCACGGCTAATATCATCTGCCGTAATCATGACTTTGGGAACGGACAAACCAACATGACGCAAACGGTTGGTTGCGATCGCCTGCGTCCCTGACGTGACAATTGCCCATTGCCGATCTGGTAAAGAATTCAGTAAATTTGCTACTCCTTCCACTTCCACCACACCAGCTAAATCCTCCGCCTCCCGTTGCAGAAACGCCCTACCTTCTTCCTCTGCGATTAAGTGCGGCGCAACTTCGCGAATTGTCTCTGTCGCCGGACGACCGTGAGAGATTTTCAAAATTGCCTCTGCATCTAAACCGTGCTGCTGCGCCCACCTACGCCAATGTCCTTCTACAGCTACATTTGAATTGACCAATACACCGTCGAGATCGAATAGGACTGCCTCACAGTCGAAGCTTTTCATATCTTTTTCTCCAGCAGAGATGTGACATGGAACGTCTCTACACACATAACGTCTCTATAATGCTAATTTGTTTGTTAGAAAAACAAACTTACTAAAGATTAGAAAAATGACCGCAGATCGACATTCACCATCGATCGCCACCAATACAACACTGTTAAAACAAATCAACTATGCCCGCATTTTAGAACTTCTTAGATGTCGTGCGCCGATGACTCGGGCTGAAATTGCCCGTTCCACAGGACTGACGCGATCGACTGTTACCGTAATTACAGCCGAATTAATCTCGCAGGGCTTAATTCGAGAAAGCGGTGAAATTATCGCGCCTCCTGGAGGGGGAAGACCAGGAGTCGGACTGAGTTTAAATCCCGATGGGGCATTTTTTATCGGTGCGGCGATCGAGTACGAACAGCTAACGGTAGTGCAGTTGAATTTAGCTGCCCAAGTTGTCAACCGCATTCAAGCACCACTAATAGGTAGTCGAGAACCAGAAATTGTCCTCAGCCAACTCGTACAATTAATTGGGCAAGTGCAGCAGTCCGATCCGACCAAACAAGAGCGATCGCGAGGAATTGGGCTAGCCATCCAAGCAACCATGAACTTAGCTGGTGTGGTCATCTACTCGCCATTTTTACAGTGGGTAGGTGTCGATCTGCGCCGCTACCTTCAGCCTCACATTCAGCTACCTTTATTTGTAGATAATGATGCGAACGCCGCCGCTTTAGCAGAGGTGTATCTAGGTAGTGCCATGCACTGTCATAGCTTGCTCTATCTATTAATTAATAAGGGAATTGGGGCGGGAATCGTGTTAAACAATCGCATCTTTCGCGGCGCTTACGGCACTGCGGGGGAAGTCGGGGCAATTTTACCAATGCCAACTGGCTGCGGAGATTTAGGCACATTTGTCGGTAGAGAGGCGTTGCTGCAAAACTATCGCCAGCGGGGAGGACAAGCAGGAGAAATTGGCGATTTGGTCGTACATTTCCGCCAAGACGAACCCCTCGCCCGCGCGGTTGTGTCTGAATGGGTGCAGATATTAGGCTGGGGATTAATTAACTTAGCAAATATTCTCAATCCCGAACGAATCGCGATCGGTGGACCGCTTGCTGTATTGGTTCCTCACGTTAAAGAGGAATTGGACTCGATGTTGCGAGACTGCGTACCTGGTAATGGTGGTGGTGGATTCTTCAGCGATCCGAAAGCTCGTTTTGACGTATCAGTTTTTGGCGAAGATGCGGCAGCAATTGGCGGGGCTGTACTTGCCTATCAGTCACTCTTTCAAGTTCCCGATTTAGTTTTATTAGCTGGATAAGTTAAGTCAAAAGCGAGTGGCTAGTGGTTAGTGGCTGGTGGCTAGATTCTTATTTCTAGTCACCAGCCACTAGCCACTGACAACTGCAAGAATGTATTAAAATTTGTAAATAGAAATAGCAAGTCGCGATCGTCCCTTAGCGAGGCATACTTATGGCAGCGCGTCAAGATACAATTTGGGAACAGTTCTTAGCGCCTGTCGTGCGTTTATTTATTGACGAAGAGGAGTTAAGGCGATACGCCCGTAGTATAGACTGGGAGAAAGAAAGCGATCGCTTTCGCCGTCCAGAGGTCAAGGTTCCCGTATACTACAGCAGTCAAAATTTTCACGGAATTAAGGGTGGATATCTTAATTCTGGTGCAGCTGTTTCTTACGATCCAATTACTCAATACGTCCTGCTACCTAATGAAACTCTAGTCCGTCAAGGATTGCTAGAACGTATTCGCGTTAAGCCAAGCAGAATTATAGATTTAGGCTGCGGTACTGGTTCCACGACGCTGATGTTAAAACAGGCTTTTCCCCAAGCAGAAGTTATCGGCTTAGATTTATCGCCATACATGCTAGTCAGGGCAGAAGACAAAGCCAAAACCGCAGGATTAGCGATTAAGTGGCTGCATGGCAATGCTGAAGAGACAAAACTACCAGCTGCCAGTTTCGATCTGGTGACGATATCCTTGTTATTTCACGAAACACCAGCAGAGGTGACTCAAGCGATCTTGCAGGAAAGCTTTCGATTGCTGAAAGCAGGCGGCGAAGCGATCGTTTTGGATGGCAATCAGCAGACTTTACGCCATCTCGATTGGTTGAATAATGTGTTTGAGGAACCATACATTCGAGAATTTGCGCAGGGAAATTTGGATGTCTGGATGGGTAAAGCAGGCTTTGCAGCAGTGCAGACTGATGATGTGTGGTTAGTCAATCAAGTAACTCGTGGAATTAAGCCTTTGATGCAGGAGACAGGAGACAGGAGACAGGAGACAGAAGAAGA
This sequence comes from Chroococcidiopsis sp. CCALA 051, assembly GCF_003015105.1. Classification (NCBI taxonomy): domain Bacteria; kingdom Bacillati; phylum Cyanobacteriota; class Cyanophyceae; order Chroococcidiopsidales; family Chroococcidiopsidaceae; genus Chroococcidiopsis; species Chroococcidiopsis sp. CCALA 051. The sequence continues at coordinate 25,518 of NZ_PYCI01000087.1, forward strand.
TATGGTAATAACAGAGGAATGGATTCCGGCTCCTGGGTATTAAGGTAATAATATAATATGGCGTTAAAGGCAGTTCTATTTGATTTTAATGGCGTTATTATTAATGACGAACCGATTCATAAACAACTGATCGAACAGTTATTAGTTGAAGAAAATTTACGCCCAATTCCTGGTGAGTTTGAAGAAGTTTGTCTAGGGAGAAGCGATCGCGTTTGTTTAGCTGAATTGCTCAAACGTCGAGGTCGATTTGTGAGTGAGACATATTTACTCCAATTAATGCAGCGCAAGGCGCAGGCATACCAGCAAGAATTAGAAAAAATTCCTAACTTACCTACGTATCCAGGTTTAGAAGATTTGGTTTTTCAAGCCCGTAGCCAACAATTAAAGTTAGCCGTTGTCAGTGGGGCAATGCGATCGGAAATTGAATTAGTTTTGCAGCGTTTGAATTTGACACAATACTTTTCTGTATTAGTTGCTGGCGATGATATGACTACCAGTAAACCAGAACCAGATGGCTATTTGTTGGCAGTAGAACGCCTCAACCAACTCTATCCCGAACTTCGGTTGCAGCCAAGAGAGTGTATTGCGATCGAAGATACTCCAGCAGGAATCCAAGCAGCGAAGACAGCAAAAATTCCGGTTGTTGGAGTTGCAAATACCTATCCATTTCACATGATGCAACGTCAAGCAAACTGGGCTGTAGATTACCTCAACCAGTTAGATTTGGAATGGGTGCAACAAGTACTTTCCAAAGCAAACTCACAAGCCACCGTCGCTGAATGTTAAAATACCAAGTGGCATATAGGAATTTGAGACTAGCAGTCCAAAATCTAAAATTAGTACGGGGAATTAGCTCAGTTGGTAGAGCGCTGCGATCGCACCGCAGAGGTCAGGGGTTCGAGTCTCCTATTCTCCATCGCCTGTAACCCTTTCTGTTAAAGGGTTTTGTAGTTTATCAGCCTGACTTTGTTTACGAGTTCATTCTCAATAAGCAACCCAAAAATGGGTACAGATCGAGATATCTAGAGCTGGAATTGAGATAGGATTGAAATAATTTAATCGGGGCTATTCAGCATATGGCGAGGGTTTCGGACGCTACGAAGAAACCACATGAGATAAATTCAGGTTCTCGATCTTTATCTCAATCTTAACAAAAGAAGAAAGGTATTACAGTTGTATTTAAGTAGAAGAAAGACTTGCTCGTTTTTGATAATGCCAGTAACGCGCAGTAGCGTTCTGGGGCGCGTCGCCAATAAGACCATAGTAGGAATGAGATTGTTTGCTAACAAGCATCGATCGCCGCTTCTAGCCTTCTAGACCAAGGAGTAACCGTGACCACTGAAGCCAATCTGCAAGGGAAAGCACGCGATAATACCCAACAATTTACCAAAGAAGAAACAGAAATATTTCAATGGACAAAACAGTGGTATCCAGTCGCAGTTGTAGATTTTCTAGACCCAACTCGCCCTCATGCAATACAGTTATTGGGAAAAGAGCTGGTTTTGTGGCGAGATGGCAGTAGTCAATGGCGTTGCTTTGAAGATTTTTGTCCGCATCGATTAGCCCCTCTTTCCGAAGGACGTGTTGAGCCTGATGGTACGCTGTTGTGCGCTTATCACGGTTGGCGGTTTAACTGGGAGGGGAACTGCGTTAGCATCCCGCAGTCAAAAGATCGACAAACTGAGGCGCAGCACTGCTTAAATCATAAGTCATGTGCTGTTGCCTATCCCACACAGGAGCGCCAGGGACTATTGTGGGTGTGGGCAGAATCAGGCGACTCTGCCGAGCTTGAAAGCCAACTGAGGCAACCACGGATCGTTCCTGAGCTGGAAAGCAACTCAGACAGGGTAGTGCAGTTATTTTGGAATATCCGCGACCTACCCTACGGATGGGACTTTTTCATGGAAAATGTCGCCGACCCCGCTCACGTACCTGTTTCTCATCATGGGATTATGGGCAGTCGCTACCAGGATGACCAGTATTACGACATGATTCGAGTCAGAGAGATGTCTACTCAAGAAGGATTTTCTTTTGAAGTCGTACCAGTTGCATCAAAGCTGGCTCAAACCATCCATGACTTTCAACCACCCTGCCACATGAGAGTTGTCTCAACCTATAAAGACGGTGGACAACTGATCCTAGCTTTGTATGCTAGTCCAACCCGTCCTGGTTGGTGTCGGCATATTGGCACTCAGGTGTTAGTCAAGAATGAAGCAGGTAAGAAACCAGAAGGGATCGGATTTTTTGCCCTGCCGATGCCAAGCTGGTTAGGTCATGTGCTAGCCTCTTTGTTCCTGCATCAAGATGCAGTCTTTCTGCACCGCCAAGAGAAGATTCTGGCAAGGCGGGGAAAGGGTAAATGGCTGGATGCAGTCTATACACCCAATCCTCAAGACAAAATGACGATCGCATTTCGCCAGTGGTTGGAGAAGCGGGCTGGAGGCGGTATTCCTTGGGCTAGTGAATGTAGCTTAGACCTCCCACCAATAGAGCAAGACAAGCAAAAGTTATTTGATGTGTGGACGACCCATACTCAAGACTGTAGAGTTTGCCAGGATGCGCTAAAGAATATTAATCGCCTAACTGTGGTAGCTCGTGTGGCTGCGATTGCTTGCTTGTGTCTCGGTGTCATTATGGACTCTCGAACTGTGGCAATGAAGGCGGTAGTAACTGGAAGTACATCTCTTTTGACCGCTCCCCCTACTCAATTCTGGTGGGCGATTGGGGGCGTAGTCCTATTTGCCATGCTAGGATACCTGCTCAAGAAGCTCAGGCGGCTTTTCTATGTTTATGAGTTTGAACACGCCCAGAATGACTGAGCGAAATAACTTCAATAAAGAAAACTGGAAGCTGTGGGGTCAGCCGTTTGGGAAGTGAGGGGAAGCGATCGCTCCCTATGCACTCCCAAAGCGATCGCGATTGTGGCTTTGGTCAAAATCGACGATTGGACCCTTCGGTACAATTCGATTGGGATTAATCTCGGTCATACTCATGTCAATACTTCGGACAGTTTTTGGCGCTTGGCAGTAGACAGAAAAGCCATCGAACCGATAGAGTGCCTTTTAGAACAA
>NZ_PYCI01000008.1:0-83857 GCF_003015105.1 Chroococcidiopsis sp. CCALA 051
ACATAGTGGCTAAATAGACGCTATCTCAGTGATAGGATGCCCTAAAAACCTTGAGAGAGAAATCTATGGCAGAAACACTTGAGGGACAAACACCTATATTTGGTGGCGGCACTGGTGGCTTGCTGACCAAAGCAGAAAGAGAAGAAAAATACGTTATCACTTGGACTAGCCCCAAGGAGCAAGTTTTTGAAATGCCTACAGGTGGTTCAGCCATCATGAGGCAGGGCAAAAATAAGCTAGAAATTGCTCGCAAAGAGTATGGTATCGCTTTGGGCGGGCAACAACTGCGGGCGAAATTCAAAATTAACGACTACAAAATCTATCGAGTTTATCCTAATGGGGAAACTCAGATGATTCATCCGGCTGATGGTGTCTTCCCAGAAAAAGTCAACCAAGGTCGTCCAAAAGTACGTTACGTCGATCGCAACATTGGCAGCAACCCCAGCCCAGCCAAGTTGAAGTTCAGCGGTGTACAGCCATACGACGCACCCTAATCGGGGCTAGGGACTGGAGACTAGGGGCTAGGGATATTACGATTTCTAGTTTTTAGTTTCTGGTCTCTGTTTTTTGTTAATAAAAAAGGCAATAGTATAAGACTTTCTAAGTGGGGTGGGCAATGCCCACCCTACATTCACTTTTTTCAGTTTTCCGTACAGAAGGTAGGCGATACTCGCCATACATTTTGGTTATCTAGTGTTTTGACTTCTAACTTTTGACTTTTGACTTGTTCATCATGATTTTTCCCGATTTTGCTCAATTCCAGCAGTTAGCGACACAAGGTAATTTCATTCCGGTTTACCAAGAATGGGTAGCGGATTTAGATACACCTGTATCTGCTTGGTATAAGGTGTGTGCGGGACAGCCTTATAGCTTTTTGTTGGAATCGGTCGAAGGAGGCGAAAATATTGGGCGCTATAGCTTCTTGGGGTGCGATCCGCTATGGACTTTAGCGGCAAAAGGCGATCGCACAATTCAAACTTATCGCGATGGTACGCAAGTCACGATTGAGGGCGATCCGTTTGCTGCCCTAGCATCGTGTTTAGAACCTTATCATCCGGTGAAGTTACCTCAACTTCCTCCTGGTATTGGCGGTTTGTTTGGGTTCTGGGGATACGAATTAATCCGTTGGATCGAACCCAGGGTTCCAGTTTATCCAGCCACAGAAAGCGACCAGCCGGATGGTTTGTGGATGCAGATAGACCAATTACTCATTTTCGATCAAGTCAAGCGCAAAATCTGGGCGATCGCCTATGCCGACGTGCGCAACAATGCCGATCTCCAGCAAGCATATCAACAAGCAGGCGATCGCGTGCGTCAAATGGTTGAGAAACTCCAACTGCCCCTATCGCATCGGGATACGGTTTTAGAATGGCAACCCCCAGAAAGAGACAAGGGAGACAAGGAGGACAAGGGGGACAAGGGGGAAAAAGAATATACAAGTAATGTAACGAGGGAACAGTTCTGTACCAATGTCAATCGGGCAAAGGCATACATTAAAGCTGGCGATATTTTTCAAGTCGTCCTCTCCCAGCGCCTTACGACAACCTATGAGGGCGATCCGTTTGCTTTATATCGTTCTCTGCGCCTGATTAACCCCTCGCCTTATATGGCTTATTTCCACTTCCAAGACTGGCAAATTATCGGTTCTAGTCCTGAAGTGATGGTGAAAGCAGAACGAGATCCAAATGGAACTATGGTGGCAACTTTGCGCCCGATTGCGGGGACTCGTCCGAGGGGAAAAACACCCCAGGAAGATGCAGCCTATGCAGAAGATCTGTTGAAAGATCCGAAAGAAATAGCCGAACACGTCATGTTAGTTGACTTGGGACGTAACGATTTGGGACGGGCGTGTAAAAGCGGTACGGTGAAAGTTGATGAATTAATGGCGATCGAGCGCTATTCTCATGTCATGCACATTGTTAGCAATGTCGTGGGAGAACTCGCACCAGATAAGATAGCATGGGATTTGCTTAAAGCTTGTTTTCCGGCTGGTACGGTCAGTGGTGCGCCAAAAATTCGGGCAATGGAAATTATTCACGAATTAGAAAAATGCCGTCGTGGGGTTTATTCTGGGGTCTATGGTTATTATGACTTTGAAGGGCAGTTAAATAGCGCGATCGCCATCCGTACTATGGTTGTGCGTGATGGTGCTGCTAGCGTCCAAGCTGGTGCTGGTATAGTAGCCGACTCTGACCCAGAAAAAGAGTACGAAGAAACTCTCAATAAAGCTAGGGGTCTTTTAGTCGCTATTCGTTGTTTGGAAAAAAATTAAATTTGTAGCAATTTGTGTTGACAGTCATTGGTAGGGGCGCACATCTGTACGCCCCTACAACATATGTATTGTACCCAATTGAAAACGGTTGTGAAATTTGTGTTCTAGAGACGCTGCCAAGAGATTGGGGATTTGCTACTATTGCTCAGTCCTCCAGCAGTTGAATTATGTCACAGTCACCGAGTCCGCGCGCGATCGTCGAAAGTTTATTTCCCCATCTTCAAGTAGCAGCAGCCTACGCAGATCGGATTCAATCTGAGATTGCCGCACTCCCTGCTAAAGGAGAAGGAGATAATTTCTTTGCTGCGGCTTTGACCGATGCAGATCTGGCGATTCAGAATCTAGTGGAAGTGGCACTTCTGGCAAACTTTCCCCACATCCGATTTTACGGGGAAGAATACGAACAATCGCGCAATACAAAATATTTCCGCGCGATCGATTTGGGTGGTGACGGTGACTATCTCGTGACGCTAGACCCAATCGATGGGACTCAGTTCTACCTCGACGGACATGCAAATTATCAAATCATTCTCAGCATTCTCAATTGGGATGACTTTGAAGCAGTCATAGCCATCTCTCCCGCCCAAAATACCTACTACTACGCGCTACGTGGCGAAGGCGCTTTCCAAGGAACTTTGACACAGGATTTAGCAGCCTGTAAACCATTACGAGTCGGACAGCCAAAGCCGACTATTCTCTTAGGATGGGGGATGAGTGCGCTTCAATCGAGATTGAAACAACAGGACTACGAAGTCATAGATATAGCCACTGCCTACTCGCGGGAAATTCAAGTTTCCAACCTCAACAGTATTTTAACTGGTGAAATAGCTGGAGCAGCGATCGCCTCTGGTAAATTCATCGATGGTGCTGCACTCGCTTTTCTTGCCAGAGAAGCTGGCTGTATTGTCACCACTCATGATGGTTCCGTTCTCCCTCCCTTACACACCTGCAAGGACTACAGCCTACCTGGACTCATAGTCGCTACATCGGAATCGGTACACCAGCACTTATTAGCAGCAGTGCAAAGTTTGGCAGAGTAAGCATTCGATCGCATTTTCCTATCGTGCTTTCAAATATTTTTTGCTCAACTTACTCATGAATCTTTTTAAGTTTAACTGAGCAATTCTCATTGGTGTCAAATCTGGAATTGGATGAGCATAAGACGATCGCTTGTCAAAAAAGATATTAATATCCTGTAAAATTGCCTGTAGACGTTTCAAAATATTCTCAGTCCTGTACTCAGTTAAAATAGCCTCAGAGAGAAAAGGTAATTGAGGGCGATTTATAACTTCTAGAATCCGCTGCACGTCAAATTCTCGCGCATAGCCAGCAATTTTATAACAATTGAACCCAGGATCTAAGTAATCGGATAAACCGCCATTGACACTGGAAAAAACCTGACAACCACATGCCATCGCTTCTAGAGGTTGCAGTCCAAATCCTTCAGTTACTCCCTGTTGCGCCCAATATTCTGCTGAATCATATAGGTAAACTTTAGCTCGATTAAAGAGTTCCGCTAAATCTTCAACATAAGAATTCACGACGACTACGCGACAGCTTTGTTCTAAAGCAGGAATTAATTCTTGGATGAGATATTGAGAAGATTTTCGTGCTTGAACTAAAACGTCTATATCGCGCTGGCGATTAAAATTGTGAAACTCATCGCTAATTTGATTGGGCAGATAATAAATTAGAGAATGTGGCGATCGCTGTCCCCAATACCCCATTGTATGACGACTGACAGTAATAATTGGAATATTGGCTGAAAGCCTAAATCCATAATTCGTACTATGAGCGTGGTAGATTGCATGATATTGTTTGAGCTGATTAGCGAGTTTGGCGACATCAAATCCCCAACTCAATACAAATACGATCTCGTCTGGATTCAGATCGCTTTGCAGCAGATCTGGTAAAAATGGCGTATCCTTTTCTCGCTGACGATATGTTACGGCTTCTGCATCACAAATCTGTTTTGCCAGATTTAGAGTTTTTAACTCCGCCCATAGCCCACCACAGGCAAACTTACCACCCGTTCCAGGTACTAAGAAATATAATTTTCTCATGCGATCGCCTCATATTCTGCCTGTAAGTTAGCTCATCCAAACCAAATTCAACCTCATTCATCCTCATCTGAGGCAAGCTATGTTTACATTTCTCAACTTAAAAGGGCTTTAACTGGTAGACAACAATCTTTTATCCTGAAAGTATGAGTGTTTGCTTGTAGGTGCAAAATGCCCGAACCCGATAAAAACGAAATCAAAATTGAACCTGGGACTTTGCTGTTGATTATCTCTGCTTTGCTGCTTATACCTTTACTTTTGGCTGGCTTTTTCTTTCAATAGTATGCGCGACTTATGCTAAGCAAGGATAAGTCAAGTCTGCTGACAAAGAGTCAAAATTGCAGCTTACTTCCCGCCCCGAGGCAGAGAAATGCCTTTGATTTTTTTATAAACTGAGACGGCATAAGAATCAGTCATGCCAGAAATATAATCTGTGACTTTCAAAATTTTATTGTATAAATCTAAGTTTTCATCATCTGTTTTAAAATTAGGTAGTAATTTTTTGATTAAATAGCTCTTAGAAAGATCCTCTTGACTAATAGCAGTAATAAACTCTTCTAACAAACCTCCTAAAACTTCATAGCCTGCTACTTTAACTTCAATCACTTCGCAAGATTCGTAGACTTTTCTACGGGTAATATCGACAATTTCTTTAAGACTATCTGCCGAAGGAATGACTGATGTTAAAGGTGCGTCAAATTCTCCAGATAATATTTCAGACTCGAAGTCTAAAAAAATATGCTTAGCTTCAAGAATTAGTTGGTGGATTGCTTTGGAACGCAAATATTTAATGTTATCTAATAAATCGCTACCCAAATATTCTAAATTGTCTTCTTTAAGTAGAGTCTTTAATAAGTTTTCTGCTTCTTCATAGGTGATATAACCCATGCGAAAGCCATCTTCTAGATCGACAATATGATAACAAATATCGTCAGCTGCTTCTATCAAAAATACAAGTGGATGCCTGCACCACCAAGCAGACTTTGCATCACGACGAATCAAGCCAACTTCAGCGGCAATTTGTTCGACTAAATTTTTTTCTGCTTGAAAAAAACCATGCTTAGCGATACTTTTGCCTTGATATTGTTGAAAAAAATCACCAGAGATCGAAGATTCTCTAGGATATTTCATGAAAGTACCTAACGTTGCATAGGTAAGTTGCAAACCAATGCGATCGGCTTGTTTCTCTTTTTGAGTTATAATTCTGAATCCTTGAGCATTACCTTCAAAGCAGGTGAGATCGGCTTGTTGTTGTAAATTTAACTGTTGTAATACTGGCTGAGCGCGAGCCGATTTAAACCACTCTTGAATCGCCTCTTCACCAGTATGACCAAATGGCGGATTGCCAATATCGTGTGATAGACAAGCAGCAGCAATAATATCGCCAAAATCAGAGGCAATATAATCATGTAAATTTTTACTATGTCTTTTAATAATTTCTTCCCCGACAATTGTGCCGAGGGAACGTCCCACACAAGATGCTTCTAAACTATGAATGAGACGGTTGCGAACGTAATCGTTATTAAATAGAGGAAAGACTTGTGTTTTATCCTTTAATCTTCTAAAAGAAGAAGAGAAAACAATGCGATCGAAGTCTCTTTGAAATGATGTCCGATTTTGTGCTGGAATTTCTGCCTCGTAAGTTTCTAAAAAAGTTTCTCCCAAGCGTTTACGAGATAGTAATTTAGACCATGCCATTAAGGTAGCCATTCTATACCCCTTATCAGTGGATAAACCTACAATAAGTCTATTCCTCACTTATTGCTTGTGCTACCCCAGATAAGGAGAGATCGCGCTTAATTCACCTAACACAACGTGACAGTCGTAAGAGTAGCGATCGCACTAGACTAGAGATCCGGCTCGAAATTCTCAACCTTCCACAATGCAGAGATTTAAACTGTCTCGGTCAAATCGTTGGGCGATCGCCTGTTTAATTAGTATTTCTACTCTGTTGCTAATCTGGTTTGCACCAATACCATCGCTGCTAGCAAAACCGCAAGCACAGGTATTCGATCGCGTCTGGCAAACGGTTAATGAAAACTTTTTCGACCCTAAATTCAACGGCGTAGACTGGAAAGCAATGCGAGAGCAATATAAGTCTCAAGCAGTTCGAGCAAAATCGACACCAGAATTTGCTACCGTTGTCAATCAAATGCTGTCCCAGTTACGGACATCTCACACGCGCTATTACACCGCAGATGAGCCTGCATATTATCAACTTTTGGGTATTTTTGCCAAACGCAATCCTGACTTACAGAAACAGTTAAAAAAATTCTTGCCTCAAGGTAAGATTGAATATCCTGGAATTGGTATTTTTACCAAAGAGATTCAAGGCAAAACTTTTATTAGTGGCATTTTAGCAGGAAGTCCGGCGGCGAAAGCCAAATTAAAAGTCGGCGATCGCATTATTAGCATAGATGGCAAACCTTACCAACCAATTCAATCTTTTACAAATGTTGGTAAGCCAGTTGCGATCGCAATTCAGCGAAATGCTGATACTCAAACTCAGCAAGAAATTGAGGTTACGCCGCAGATATATGATGCTACGACGATGTTTCTCAAGGCACAGCAAGCCAGTACCCAAATTATTCAGAAAGAAGGTAAAAAAATCGGTTACGTACATATTTGGTCGTATGCAGGTGACGAATACCAGCAGCAACTTGAAGAAGATTTAATGTACGGTCGCCTCAAAGATGCCGATGGATTAGTTTTAGACTTGCGGGATGGATGGGGTGGCGCATCGCCCAATTATCTTAATATATATACTGCCAATGGTCCCAGCGTTACCATGACAGGACGCGATCGCCAATCGTCTACAGCAAACTATCAATGGAAAAAACCTGTCGTAATGGTCGTTAATGAAGGTAGTAGAAGCGGTAAAGAAATTTTAGCGTTTGGCTTCCAGCGTTATAAAATTGGTTCTGTAGTCGGTTCCCCTACAGCAGGCGCAGTAGTAGGAGGTCGTCCTTTTATCATGCCAGATGGCAGCGTTCTTTATTTAGCCGTCGCTGACGTGATAATTGACGGTAAATATAGACTAGAAGGCAAGCCGATCGCTCCAGATATTACCGTTCCCTTTACTTTAGAATACGCCCAAGGCGCAGACCCGCAAAAAGAAAGGGCGATCGCTTTAATTACGTCGCAATCTTCCTCATCTCAAAAAGACAAATGACGGTTCTGTGACAAAAAAGTTTGGAGCGATCGATTTACTTGGAAGTCAAAAAGCGATCGCTTTACTCTGGTTTCCATACAATACGCGATCGCTTTGCCAATAGACCCGCTAACCGTTCTGCCTCAGCTAAGTTATCTTCTCGATATGGTAGTCTGATGATATTCGCATGGTTTGTGGAATCCTGTTCTACATCTAAACCAATTTCCCTCACACGACCAACCTCAAGACTTGCTACCCCGTAACACTTGCGAAACAATCCAGCACATTGCTTTGGAGAACAAGCACTTGCCAAATTAACGGAAAGTCCATACTCATTGGCTCGTAGAAAATAGGCATCTGCCTTAACTCTTCCTGTATCTTCATCAATCCACTGTTTTCGCAGTATCGCCCGATAAACAATGGCATCTTCTGATAAAGGCTCAAACTGGCTTACGCTTGATTCAGCCATTCCAACCACTGCACCAAAATGGATGTTGTCACATTCTGTTCTACAGCGTAAGTGTCTCCTAATTCATGGTACAGATACGCCTGTTGCTCAGCATCGGCAGGGCAAACCAGTCTGACTTCGCATTCAGGTTCTAACTTGCTCCATGTCAGTCTAATTCCACCTTTCTCATCCGTAGATGCTGATGCTCTTGGAAAGCTATCACCCATTGCTTCGTAAGCTTCCACAACAAATCGCATGGCTAGCTTAAACGCCGATTGACTCGGTTGCAAAATGCCATACTCATCTGTCTCATCCTCTTCTAAAAGATCGATGAGTCGTTTTAGCGTTACGGCAATGTTACTGCTAGATGGTTTTGCAGACTGAGCAACGGTCATGGAACTTTAGTTAAAATTCTATTATTATTAAAATTCTATTATTACATTGCTCTCACTAGTCAATTGTGAGCGTTGTGAAGCACGGCTTCAAGTGCAGCAAAATCCTCTTTCTCGGCAAACCCGAACTGGACGAGTGCGCGGATTGTCTTGGCTTGCTGCTCCAATGCGGCTTTGTTTGAATCGCTGTGTCCGAGAACCCAAACTGCCACCAAGTTGTTTCCGAGTTTCAGGGCGCTAATGCACAAACCATATCCAGGTTTCTCAGGAGTGGAGTTGCATACCAGTGCAGGTGTTTTTGTCGTCAGAGGCATTCTCTTGACAATATCGCCTAAGTCTTCCTTGTAACCTTGAATTCCGCCCAGCAACAGGTCTGAGTATTTCTCTTCAACAAGGTAAAAATCACGCAGATTGTGCAAAAATAGCTCTCTAGCTCCCTTGTTGCAGGCGATTTGCGCCCATTTTTGCGAGAGCTTTGGGCATAGCTCCGGTATTGGTATGTATGAGTCCTCGCGAGTGTCCATAGTGCTTTGACAGGGACGAGCTTGCGCGGCTCCATAGCTTGCTTGGTAATTTCATCAAAAGGGATTGAACAGAAACGGTGGGTTGCTGGGGTGCATAGAACCCATGCATATGCAGCTCCACCCACAGATACAGCTACCAAGGGCAGATGCAAGTTCTGCCCAGCAATTGAGAATGTGGCTGTTTTTGATAATTTATCTATTGGCGGGGGTGTAGAGGATGAGGTAGACGAGGAACAGGCTGTCAATAGCAGTAGGATTGTCAATTTGATGATGCGATTGCCAGACTGGGGCATATAGTGAAGCCAATGGAAGGGTGTCCTGTTCGTACAGTTGCATAGATACGCTGTAGAAGTCCTGAACCGTCAATGGACAGACGCAATCAATTTTACCTGCGATCGCGACTGCTGGAGAAAGTATAGTCTGGTTTGCCCTTGCCGCGATCGCCCTGTCGTTGTCTATTCGACTCGGCTGGGTGAAAGCATTCAGTTCAAACTAAATTCCTCAAATTGAGTTGGAGTGTAAAGCATTTCCCGATCCACGGCAGAGAGAATTTGATTATTCGCTTTTTCCGAATTCAAGCAACGACAAATCAGTTGAGCCACATCAGCGCGATGAATCGTTCCCGCAACACGCGGATCTGCTGTTAGCAAACCATTACCTGTTGCTGGTTCCGATTTCAACCCCCCAGGACGAATGACCGTATAAGTCAAACCACTTGCCGCAAGATAGTTTTCTGCTTGTTCCTTCTCGACTAAAACATCTTTCAAAGTCGCTAAAGCTTGCGGAGGTATAGCTGCTACACTATTGCCGCTACCGATAGAAGATACCAAAATAAACTTTTGTGCGCCTGCTTGCACCGCTCCATCAATGAGATTCTTATTGCCTAAATAGTCGGCTCTGACTCCATCTTTTGGTAAACCGCCAATCGTGCTAATAACTGTAGAGATGGAATCTCCCAGCATTGCCCGTTCTACGTCTTCAACATTCAACGCATCGCCAAAAACTACCGAAATTCCCATCGCTTCTAATTCCGCTTGCGCCGCCGCTGTCCGCAACAATGCTTTTACCTGCAAACCTTGTTGTACCAGGCATTTAGCAATTTCCCGCCCCACACCGCGACTCGCACCAGCCAGAAAAATGTAAGAACTATCCGTCATGTTTCTAATTTCAATCTAGTATGCAAGCTACACAATTCATTGTGGACGATCGATTACACCTTTTGACGTATGATGTCTCAAATCTCTCCCGGCAAAGTCTTTGACTGATATAGCAATCCAATTTGATTGGTGAACGTTTCTCGTGTAGAGACGTTACATGTAACGTCTCTACACGGGCTGGCTAGTAATAGCGATGTAGAAATTGATTGAATCGTCTACTGTGGTATTTAGTTATAGAGACACTATAGTGAGTTTCACAATTTTGACTTTTAACTTTTAACTTTTGACTTGCTAAGCAGTAGGGGAAAGTATGCAGGGGGTTTAAAAGCATTGCCATCTCGTTCTAGCTTTCTGCGTCACTTCTTCCAACTGGCGATCGTCAACATTCTCTCAAACCTCATGGTTCCCTTAGCTGGGTTAGTGGATGTCGCCTTTTTGGGACATTTGCCGGAAATTCGTTACCTAGCAGGAGTAGCTTTAGCAACTGTCCTATTTAATTACATTTACTGGACATTTGGCTTTTTACGGATGGGAACAACGGGGATGACTGCTCAAGCGATCGGGCGGGAAGATCGAGAAGGAGTCATACTTATAGGCTTACGTAACGGCTTAATAGCACTCTCGTTGGGATTATTAATTTTAGTTTTGCAACAGCCTTTGAGAATGCTAGGCTTCGCCCTCCTGAGTGCGACACCAGAAGTCAAAGCATCCGGTCAAGCATATTACGATGCTCTCATTTGGGGCGCACCAGCGACCTTGCTCAACTTTGTACTCATTGGTTGGTTCTTGGGGCGATCGCAGAGTGGTAAGGTGTTTTTGCTCTCGGCTGTCGGTAATCTATCTAATGTGGTGCTAAATTACTTGTTTATCGTGCGTTGGGGATGGCAAAGTACTGGAGCAGGACTAGGAACGGCGATCGCTCAGTATCTCATGTTGCTAGTAGGGCTGATTTTAATCAATCGAGAAATCCCACTTGTAAAAATACATCAGCATCCAGCAAAAGCATCATTCGTCAGACAAATTCTCAATTCCAGCGATCTACGGGCAGCATTCTCGCTGAATGGTGAAATTCTAGCCCGCACCTTTGCTCTAGTTTCCACATTTGCTGTATTTACCAACCTCAGTTCGACCTTGGGAACGGAGATTTTATCTACCAACACAGTGCTGTTACAAGTAGTGACGCTGACAGCATATTTTATTGATGGACTTGCCTTCGCCACCGAAACCCTAGCCGGAGTTTTTCTTGGCAGAGGTGCGATCGCTCAATTAACCCAACTCATATGGGTATCTGGAACAGCAAGTTTGAGCGTAGGGATACTGTTTGCGATCGCCTTCATTCTCATTCCCATGCCCTTATTCGGGTTATTGACTAACCATAGTGCAATTTTGGGACGAATTAGCAGTTATGTAGGCTGGTTACTACCAGTTTTGGGATTTGGGGCGATCGCCTATATGCTGGATGGCTACTTTCTCGGCTTAACCGCAGGTCGAATTTTGAGAATTTCGGTGCTTGCGGCTGCTTTGCTGGGATTTGCACCAACGGCTATCGCTGCGTGGTATTTCCGTAACACTCATCTACTCTGGTTGTCTCTGGCTTTATTTATGGTTGTCAGAGCTTTGAGTTTGGCAATATTTGTGCCGAGAACCCTCAAGACTAATTCTATCGATCGTTGCCAGAGATCCGATCCCCCCTAGCCCCCCTTAAAAAGGGGGGAACAAAGTCTCTTTTTACGGCGTTGTTTTTCTAACTCCTCGTACCAATTCTATTTATCCTTGCACTAAATCGGTCGCTCATAGCCCCCCTTGTTAAGGGGGGTTGGGGGGATCTTCCGTGGCGCAGTCAGATCAAAATGGTATCGCCTGCTTCTTGCCATCAAACAGAGAGAACAAAGCCCCCTTAAAAAGGGGGTTGGGGGATCTTCAAAATCTTGGCATCACAACAGAGATGTATTGACCAATCCCTGCATCCAAAAATACTCGTCTCAAGCTGCTGGAACTTTACCTGATATCGCTTCAACAAATGCAGCGTGTGAAATTCTCGCACCTGTTTGCAAATATTCCATCGCCGTTAGCGCTGCCCAATGTGCGTCCCAATCGGAACCAGCACAGCAATCTTCAATAACGTGGAAGTGGTAATCGTGCTGATGAGCATCCGCTGCCGTGTAATGCACGCAAACGTTCGTCATCATACCAATTAATACTAAAGTATCTACCTTCAACCCCCGCAGCAGGATCTCTAAATCCGTACCAAAAAAACAGCTGTAGCGACGTTTGCTAATTGTAAATTCTCCGTCAATTGGAGCTAATTCACAATAATAATCAGTACTAGCCCAAGTTTCCAAACAGTGAATCGGTTCTGCACCATCTAACTCCCGTCCAAAATCCACCATTTCTTTACGATGGACTTCTTTACAGTGAATAATTGGTAGTTTTGCTTGACGCGCTGCTGCTAAAACTCGCTTTGCCTTGGGCAACAATTGAGCAATACCAACATAGGAAAGCGTGCAATCTCCTGTGAACGCTCCAGTTTGCAGATCGACACAAATTAAGGCAGTTTTATTTGGCTCTAGCTTGAGGTTCATCACTGATTGGTAATTGGTAATTTGTAGTTGGTAGTTGGTAATTGGTCTTTTGTTACTGATAACTTTGTAAAGACTTTACATGTAACGTCTCTACATTGATAACTGATAACTGATTCTATCGGGTTTGATCTGCCCAAGGGGTAAGCTGTCTGGAGAGCCACTTCAAACCGTAGTCAATTAGCAGACCGATCGCGCCAATTAAAGCAATACAAAATAATACTTTCTCTGTTTGCAGAAATCGTTGAGCTTGAATAATTTTGAAACCTAAACCGCTTTGAGCTGCTACCAATTCGGCAATGACTAAAAAGTTCCAAGCTCCAGAAATATTAACTCGTAGAGTATCTAGAACGCTAGGAAATGTTGCTGGTACAATCACTTTGAACAGGACATCGCGACGATTTGCCCCTAAAGTATAGGCAACATTAATCATCTCGTTGGGAATGAATTTGACCGCATCTGCTACCATGATGGCGTTGTACAGTACGACACCCAAGAAGACAATTAGTATCTTGGCTTCTTCACCTAAACCAACCCAAATCACAATTAGCGGTACAAATGCGGTGACAGGCATATATCTCACCGTACCGACAATGGGAGCGAATAGGCTTTCCATGCTGTAGAAAGTTCCCATTGCGATTCCCATTGGTACTCCAATAATTGCGGCAAATAGAAAACCGCCGAGAACCCGACCGCAGCTTACGAGGACATCCATAATAAGATTGTCCTGAGTCAACATATCTATGCCAGCTTGGAGAACCGCCGTTGGTGTGGGGAGAAACATTGGCGGAACCCAACCCGCGTAACTCGCGATCGCCCATAATATTAACGGTACTGCGAGAGATGTTGCGGCGATCGCCATTGCCAGCCAACGGGGGAAACCTTGGCGGATGCTCCAAAACACCGAAGGTTCGAGATAGCGGTTTTGACGAGGCGAAGCTAGATCTGAATTACTGAAACTAGATTGAGCCACCAGTGGTATTACCTCCATCTATTAGCAAATACTTTAGAAACTTTCAGTAACTGGAGCAGCAGAGGATGTGAGTTAATCGCTGTGAAGAATTCCGTTATTTTGCTGAATTGTCGATCGGTTGTCTCAGTCTTCTGCTACTAAAAAGCATAGTGTAGAGAAAAGCAAGATTTGGGCAGCTTATTTTAATACTATTACAGTTGCTGAATTTATATGTTTGTATTTATTTATACTCAAATTAAGTATCATAATTGGAAGAAATTGGTGTAAACTAGTTTACTTCCATTCAGGTAATACTTTGTACCCTATTGACAACAATTTGCGCGGCGATCGCTCCTTTGTTTTTTTCTCTTGCAACTGCGATCGTACTGATAAAAATATTTGATTGGCGATCGCGCTTTAAAGCTATATTGAGAAGTCGGAAGTCGTGAATCGTATGTTAGCAAACTATTACCTTTGAAGAGGCATCATTCATAGCCAAAAATCTGTATCTCAATTAACAATTTTACTGAATGGCTTGAGATTAACTGAATTAGAGCAACTTGACAAAAGTATAGATCGCGATAATTTTTAGATGTAGGAATGCGTAGCTTATGCTTGATACCCGCTTCAACGGTCAATTGCGGGAACAATCAACCCAATCGGGACGAGCCGATCTAAATCAACCTAAGTTGGAAGTCCGAGAAATCTGCAAATCCTATTCCAATCGTGGTAAGGAATTGGTAGTACTAGAAAAGATTAACTTCCAACTTGACCCTAGAGAATTTGTTTGTTTGGTTGGTGTATCTGGGTGTGGTAAATCTACTCTACTTAATATCGTGGCTGGACTCACAACTCCTTCCGCAGGTCAAGTATTAGTTGACGGTCAGGCTGTGACTGGTCGTCCTGGGAGCGATCGCGGTATGGTGTTTCAAGGCTACACGCTTTATCCTTGGCTAACAGTCTCGCAAAATATTGCATTTGGTTTGCAGTTGCGTAAAATGTCCAAAGCGGAGCAGCGAGAGCGGGTAGCATACTACTTGAACGTAGTTGGCTTAACTCAGTTTGCTAAAGCTTACCCAAAACAATTATCAGGTGGAATGAAACAACGAGTTGCGATCGCTCGTGCTTTAGCCAACGAACCAGAAGTGCTATTGATGGACGAACCTTTCGGTGCTTTGGACGCTCAAACCAAAGAACAAATGCAGCAATTTTTGTTAGAACTTTGGGAGCAAACTCATACGACTGTCTTGATGATTACTCATGATGTCGAAGAAGCAATCTTTCTTTCCCAGCGCATTTATGTCATGAGCAGTCATCCCGGTCGGCTACAACTAGAAATACCTGTCAATTTGCCAGCCAATCGTCATTTAGAAATTAAACTCTCATCGGAATTTGTTGAGATAAAACGTCAAATTCTGCACGCTTTGCGCGGTGAGTACGGGAGTCGGTAGGGGCGGGTTTGGAAACCCGCCCGTATGGAAGTCGGAAAGAAAGATTTATTCGTGCAACTTTCAGAAATAGAGTGTAAGTGATGGTTAAATTTCCTGCAAGACGTTTGATTGTGCTGGCTTTGGTATCTTTATTATGGGCTGTTGCTTGTTCTCCTCAAACTTCAACAACTTCATCTTCTTCCCCTTCATCTCCTGCGCCTCAACCTCAAGTATTGATTTCTGGTATTAATCCTTGGCCTGGATATTCAGGTCACTATGTCGCACTCCAAAAAGACTTTTTTAGTCAAGAAGGCATCAAGGTGCAAGAAACTTTCTTTCAGAGTGCAACAGAAGGTATTACTGCATTTCTAGCTGGAAAAGTTGACGTAGGCTGGGTAACATCAGGAGATGCAGTACAAATGATTAGCAAAGATCCGTCAATTCGGATGTTCTATGTTGTCGATTATTCAAATGGATCGGATGGTATTTTAGGTCATAATATCAACAGTCCCAAAGATATGAAAGGGAAAACCGTTGCTAGAGAAAATATATTATTTGAGAAGGTTTTATTACGTAGCTACTTAGAGAAAGGCGGATTGACCGAACAAGATGTCATCACAAGAGATTTAACTGCCGCAGATGCAGCAGCGGCATTTGCTGCCAAACGTGTCGATGCTGCCGTATCTTACGAACCCTGGTTAACTAAAGCAGCTAAGGAAAGTGGAGGAAAAATTATTTTTACTACTAAAGATACGAATTTAATTGCTGATGTATTAGTCGTAAGACAAAAACTGATTGAAAGCCGCAAAGCGGAGCTTCAGGCTTATTTGCGGGCGATCGATAAGGGAGTTAAGTTAGTGAATTCTGGTGATGAAGAAGCAATCAAAATTGCTGCTCAAAAGTTAGGAGTCACCCCAGAGGAAGCAAAAGAACAAATTGCGGGAGTCAAGATTTTTGATTTGGACAGTAACAAGTCAATTGCATTTAATTTAAATCATCCCAATAATGCAATGAAAAATTTCGAGCTGACGGCAAGAGCTGCTTATGACTTTAAAATAGTTCCTAAACCTCTTGAGCTGAAATCTTTGTACGATGATTCTATAGTCAAATCAACTTAAACTTTATCATCCAAATTGTAAGGTGGCATTGCCCACCTTACTACCACTCACCATGATGCACTCTAAAGCTGTCTGTCAAAGCTGGTTTTCGACGCAAAAAATTAGTGACAACCTCTACCTAATTAGCGAACCGCATTACTATTGGTGGAATCGGGCAAATCTCTGGTTAATTAAAGGTCGCGATCGCGATCTTTTGATCGATACTGGGCTAGGGGTTGCGAGTTTGCGGCAATACATTGCTAGTTTAATTGATAAACCGTTGTTGGCGATCGCCTCTCACATTCACTTCGATCATGCGGGTGGGATGCACGAATTCGACGAACGCGCCATTCATGCGGCGGAAGCCGAAGCACTGCAAAAAGGAGATGATTATGAGGCGTTGTGTACGCCAGCACAAGGTTGGGTATTAGAAGAACATTTCGACTTGCTACCTTACCCTGGATTTACAGTCGAAACATATACCTTAAATGCAGCAGAACCTACACAAATTCTCCAAGAAGGAGACGTATTAGATTTAGGCGATCGCGCCTTCGAGGTGCTACATTTGCCTGGACATTCCCCTGGCTGTATTGCTTTATATGAACCCAAATCTCAAGATTTGTTCTCTGGAGATGTGATTTATGATGGCGAGTTGTTAGACGAACTTCATTGCAGTGATATCCCTACTTATATTGCTACCTACGAACGGTTACAAAAACTGCCAATAGAGACGGTTTATCCCGGTCACTACACTATTTTTGGCAAAGAGAGATATCAACAAATCATCGCCGAGTATTTAGCAGCAAGGCGTAAACCAGGGTGTCCTTCGGAAATTCAAGTGTAGGGCATTGCCCCCCGAGGATCGGAGGATTGTTGGGGGATCGAGTCTTATCTGCGCTACACTTCGCGAACGCTTAGCGCGCCATCATCATCACTAGCAGCAAGCTTCAACCAGTCTATCGGCTCTCGCGAAAATAGAAAAGAGACTCCAACTGCCCCGACAAAGTTATCTAGATTCAACCCCTTCTCGGTATCCACAACCATTCCTTGACCGTAGAATAAGCGATGAATCCGAAAACGATGGTAGTTAGCGATGAGTTGAGGTAGCGTCACGTACTGACGATAATTGCGGGGATATAGTTCGGCATCTAATTTAGGCAAAAGATACCAAGGACAACGGATAACTCGATGATGGGCATTGTGATAGCCAAAGTTTAGCAGCAATAGATTCAGCCAAGACCACCGCAGAGAAATGAGGTTAGAGAAAGTATTTGCTTCCTCATGTTCCAAACTGTATTGCGGTAAGGGTTGACCTAGTTGAAACACGGTGTACGTGTGCTGAAAGCAATCAATAAATCTCAGGATGTTGATAAAGCAAATATAAGCGAAAAAGTAAAGAACAATAGCACGAGGAGA
Organism: Chroococcidiopsis sp. CCALA 051; assembly: GCF_003015105.1. Classification (NCBI taxonomy): domain Bacteria; kingdom Bacillati; phylum Cyanobacteriota; class Cyanophyceae; order Chroococcidiopsidales; family Chroococcidiopsidaceae; genus Chroococcidiopsis; species Chroococcidiopsis sp. CCALA 051. The sequence goes on from NZ_PYCI01000008.1 coordinate 17,479, forward strand.
GTAGATAGCTAAGGCTGTAAATAGACTACCTCGCAGTAATAACAGTAAACCGTTACGCACTCGCTCATCTCGGCGCTGTTGTCCCAAAAATGGAGAAAGGGCATTAAACCACCGCAACAAAAAGTTAACGGCAGGAAAATAAAGCCATTCCAGCGCCACAATTAGGCGTAGTATCGGCTTTGGTGCAGTTTGCAGGAAATCTGGTAGGGAAAAAGCAGAAAAGTCAGCCCTGTTTTTATGGTGGGCTAAATGGTTGCTGGCAACATCGCGATAACGACTGTAGCAAGAACCTGTCAGAAATAACATTACCTGCGCAAATGCACTATTCCAACGCGGGGTACGAAAAATGTTGCCATGAATAAATTCATGGACGAAGTATGCTGCCCAAATTAGCGTATGGGTTAATAACACCGTACCCAAGAGGTTTAACCACCACAAATGCTGCACGATGCAGAAAATTGCAAAGCTGTATCCTACCAAGACGTAGGCTAACGCCGCACCGTTAATCCAGTAGTTGCGATCGTTGATATAGAAACTTGCATCTGGGGTAGCTGCCGTAGTCATATCACTAAATGGATTTCCGAATCTAGCCTCGGATTCAGCATACGGGTGTCCATGCATGAAATATGTTTTGAAAAATACAGTTAGTTGGAGAAAGAGAACAGTAGGAAACGATCGCTATCGAGCTAGCGTTCCTTTGGCTCCAAATTCATCTAAACTGTGTAAGTAATTTCCAACTGCATCCACAAAACGCGACGATCGCGATAAGTCGCCAAAAATCTCAGATATACCGAGTAAAGGTCGAGGATCGGAGCCGCCGGAACGAGCGCGTTGTGTCAAAATATCTGCCATAGGATCGTCGATCTCGATCGCGTTGCCTTGGTCATCCTGTCCCTTCAGGTAACGGAACCAAGCAGCAATCGTCAGACTCATATATTCGATCGCCCCATCCTGTTGTAGAGCGTCACGCAACGAACCCAGAATAAATTTTGGCATCTTAGCAGCACTATTGAGGCATAAGCGTGGCAATCGATCTTGAATCTTGGGATTGGCAAATCGTTGAATTAACGTCTGTTTGTAAGCGTCTAAATCGATTCCTGGTACGGGCTGGAGTGTGGGCGTAACTTCTGCCATCAAGCGATCGACGGCTTGCCGGATCGCTGGATCTGCCATTACCTCATGCACGTAGGTATAGCCTGCTAAAGTGCCGAGATAGCCTATGAGTAAGTGACTAGCGTTGAGTAACCGAATTTTCATCATCTCGTAAGGATGAACGTCATCGGTCATTTGTACGCCTACAGATTCTAAATCCGGTCTACCCGCACAAAAGTTATCCTCAACCACCCACTGAAGGAATGGTTCTGCCACAACTGGAAAGGCATCATCAATCTGAAATTGCTCCGCCACCATTTTGATATCGGCTGCTGTTGTCGCGGGAGTAATGCGATCGACCATGCAGTTAGGAAAGGTGACGCGATCGCTAATCCAATTTCCTAACTCTGGATTTTGCATTCGAGCAAAGGCAGTTAACATTTTACGGGCAATATTACCGTTGCCTTGTAAGTTGTCACATGATAACACCGTAAACGGTGGCAATCCTTGTTGGCGACGCTTATTCAGTGCTGCTGTCAAAAAGCCATAGACCCCAATTGGTTCGTGTGGATGTTGCAGATCGTGCTGAATTGTCGGATGGTTAGCATCAAATTCGCCGCTACCTTCAATGTAGTAATAGCCTGCTTCTGTAATCGTCAGCGTCACAATTCGACAGTGGGGATCTGCCAGTGCGTCAATAACGCGGGCGCGATTATCTGGAGCAAAGAGATAGCGTGTAATCGAGCCAATAACACGCGCCCAATCGCCTTCGGTCGAGCGTTCCACCAAAGTATACAAACAATCTTGGGAATGCAAAGCATCGCGCATCCGGCGATCGAATTCCAGCAGTCCCACCCCGCAAATACCCCATTCGCGATCGCGAGTTTGCTGCAAATAGTTATCAAGATACAACGCCTGATGCGCGCGATGGAATCCACCGACACCAATGTGGACGATGCCATTAACTAAGGAGTGGCGATCGTAATTGGGAACGCGGATGTTGTTCGGCAAACGAGATAAGGAAGCTTCATTCAGCTTAATTGCTGAACCTTTGCTGATATTGCTGTTCATAGAATTCATCAGTAGTTAAATGGTGGCGACGAACTTTAGGAATAGCTTCACCTTGCTGGTTAAATAAATGGCAGAGATCGCCGTTAATCTGGAGCGGTGCGAGATCGTGCATCCGGCTGGGATTATCTCCGTCTGTTTGCACAATTAACGTGTCGCCACCCGCAATCTTGACGTAGAGAAAAGTTTCTCCACCCAACCGTTCTACAACTAGCACTTCGCCGTTGAGTGTAGCGTTATGGCGATCGACTCGCAAATGTTCGGGACGAATTCCTAGCGTGGCGCGATCTCCCACCGACAATCCAGGCTGAACGGGAATTGTGACTGTTGCCTCACCAGGCAGTGCAACTGTTGTCCCAGAATTATTTACAGATGTCACCGTCACTGAGAGAAAATTCATTTTAGGCGAACCGATAAACCCAGCCACGAATAAATTGCGGGGATGGTGGTACAGTTCCAAAGGCGATCCGACTTGCTCGACAATACCACCCTGCAACACCACAATTTTGTCAGCTAGTGTCATCGCCTCCACTTGATCGTGCGTCACGTATATCATCGTGGCTTGCAAAGTATCATGAAGGCTAGCAAGTTCGATCCGCATCTGTACGCGCAAGGCTGCATCCAAGTTGGACAGCGGCTCGTCGAACAAAAAGACTTTAGGTTTGCGCACCAAAGCCCGACCGATCGCTACCCGTTGGCGTTGTCCTCCCGATAGTTCTCTAGGCTTCCGATTTAATAGCGGTTCTAATTGAAGGATACGGGCAACTTCTTTCGCTCTTTCAAGACGCTGAGCCTTGGGAACACCCGCTAGGCGCAGACTAAACGCCATATTCTCTGCTACCGTCATGTGGGGATACAAGGCATAGGTTTGAAACACCATTGCTAACCCGCGCTTATCTGGTGGTACGTCATTCACTCTCACGCCATCAATGAGTAAATCGCCAGATGTGATTTCCTCCAGTCCGGCGATCGCCCGTAACAAAGTTGATTTGCCACAACCAGAAGGACCGACAAAGACAACAAATTCGCGATCGCCGATATCAAGATCGATACCTTTAATCACCTCAGTATCGGCATACCGTTTATGGATATTTCTTAAAGTAACTGTTGACATAATTTTGGGAATTGGTGATTGGTAATTGGTAGTTGGTAATTGGTAGTTGCATGGTACGAGATCGATTAATTCCGAATTCCGAATTCCGAATTCCGAATTCTTACTTCACTGCTCCAAACGTCAACCCCCGTACCAGTTGCCGTTGACTGAGCCAACCGAAGATCAGGATGGGGGCGATCGCCAATGTTGATGCGGCGGAGAGTTTTGCCCAGAATAGCCCTTGGGGACTGGAAAATGAGGCAATAAATGCTGTGAGTGGGGCTGCATCTGCTGTCGTCAGGTTTAAGCTCCAGAAGGCTTCGTTCCATGACAAAATGATGGAAAGCAGCGCGGTGGATGCAATTCCAGGTAATGCTAGGGGTAGCAAGACGTGGAGCAGTTCTTGGCGCGTGTTTGCCCCATCCATGCGATCGGCTTCGAGAATATCTTTGGGAACTTCTTTGAAGAAGCTGTAGATCATCCAAACGACAATCGGTAAGTTAATCAGGGTATAAATAATAATCAAACCGATGCGGGTATCTAGCAATCCCAAGTTGCGACAGAGAATGTAGATCGGGACTAATACGCCCACGGGTGGCAGCATTTTGGTAGACAGCATCCACAGCAAGGTTCCTTTAGTGCGCTTAGTAGGGAAGAATGCCATTGCATAGGCAGCAGGTACGGCAAGCAGTAGCGCCAGTATTGTCGAGCCGAGTGAGACGGCTACGCTGTTAAACGCATAGTTGAAATAATCTGCCCGATCTTGAATGGCAACATAGTTTTCTAATGTGGGTTGGAAAAACAATTGCGGCGGAGTAGAAACAGCTGCCACTTCGGTTTTGAAACTGGTAATAAACATCCAGAAAATTGGAAAAAACAAGATGGCAGCGGCTAACCATCCTAGAATTGTCCAGAGCCAGAGGCGGGAATTTTTACGTGCCATGATTTAAGTATCCAAATTACGAGCAACGCTACGCATCAAAAAGATCGCGACGATGTTGGCAAGGATGACGGCAATTAATCCACCCGCTGAAGCACCACCAACATCAAATTCCAGCAAGGCTTTGAGGAAAATGTAGTAGGCAAGGTTGGTAGTTGCCAGTCCTGGTCCACCGCCAGTAGTGACGAAAATCTCAGCAAAGATGGTCAGGAAGAAAATCGTCTCGATCGCAGCCACTACGGCAATAGCGCGACTCAAATGCGGTAGCATAACGAAACGAAATAAGGCGATCGCATTTGCTCCATCCATTCGCGCCGCCTCTAACTGTTCGCGGTCTAAAGACTGAATGGCAGTGAGTAAAATTAGCAATGCAAAGGGCAGCCATTCCCAGGAAACAATGATGATAATCGCCAGCAAGGGAAAATCGGCAAACCAATCGATCGCCCCTAATCCCAAACCTCTTGTGATTTGAGCAAACAGTCCGTTGACTGGATGCATCAACATATTTTTCCAGATCAAGGCGCTGACTGTAGGCATGACGAAGAATGGAGAGATCGCCAGTACCCGCGCAATCCCGCGACCGGGAAAGTCTTGGTCAAATAAGACCGCGAGTAACGTGCCTAGCGCGATCGTAATTGCTAACACCGAAGCGACCAGAATTAAAGTGGTGGCGATCGCCGTCCACAATGCCGGATCGGTGAGGATGAAGGTGAAATTTTCAATTCCGATGAATCGGCGGGCATCTGGATTCAGCAGGTTGTATCGCTGAAAGGAAAACCATAAGGTCATCGCCAGAGGCACAATCATCCACAGCAGCAGCACAATGACCGAAGGCGCAACTAAAGGTAGAGTCGATGTCTGTCGCCTGGAACGTTTGGCAGGTGGTGGCGTTGCCTGTTGAGGCTTTACAGCTAATGAGGAAGACATAAGTAAGTCAAAAGTTAAAAGTCAAAAGTCAAAAATTGTAGGGGCGGGTTCACCCGAAATACTGGTCAGAATCAAATACGATCGGTAAACCCGCCCGTACAGAAGTCAAAAATTGTAGGGGCGGGTTCACCCGAAATCTGTAGTTAGCATCAGAGTCTATTTGGGAAACCCGCCCGTACAGGAGTCGGGAGTCGTAGGGGCGGGTTTGGAAACCCGTCCCTACGACTCACTGGTCAATATATCCGGTGTGTTTCATAAACCGTTCGGTTGCACTCTGCGATTGTTGCAATGCTCGATCTACCGAAATGTTGTTGGTCAGTGCGGCGGCGATGGTCTGCCCGACAGAAGCGCCGATCGCTTGAAATTCTGGAATGTCTACATATTGAACTCCCTTGTAAGGAGTTGGTTCGGCGGCGGGATGGGTAATATCGGCAGATTGGATTGAGTTCAAGACAATCTGAGCAAACGGTGCGGCTTTTTGATAATTGGGATTGTTGTAGGTGGAAGTCCTCGTCCCTGGTGGAACGGCAACCCAGCCATTTTTGTTCGCAACCAATTGGATGTATTCCTTGGATGTTGCCCAGGCGATGAACTTTTGCGCCTCTGCGGGAGATTTTGAGGTTTGAGGAATTGCTAACGCCCAAGCCCATAGCCAGTTCGATCCATTAGGATATTCTTCAATTGGCGCACGGGCAAAGCCAACGCGATCGGCGACTTGGGATTCTTTCGGATTAGATAACAGTCCCGCTGCAACGGTTGCATCTACCCACATGCCGCATTTACCCGTCGAGAACAACGCGAGATTCTCGTTGAATCCATTAGAACTGGCTCCTGGGGGTCCATATTTTTGTAGCAGTTGGACGTAAAATCCTACTGCCTCTTTCCAGGCTGGAGTATCGAGCTGAGGTTGCCACTTCATGTCAAACCAGCGCCCGCCGGAGGTGTTGACCAAGGTAGATAGAAATGCCATGTTTTCGCCCCAGCCAGGTTTTCCTCGCAGACAAACGCCATATACCCCGTTTGCCGGATCGTGAACTTTACTCGCCCACTGTGCGATCTGAGCGTATGTTGGTTGTTCGGGAACGCTAATTCCTGCTTTGGCAAACAAATCTTTGCGGTAGTACAGCATTGAACTTTCTCCATAGAACGGCAGCGCGTAGAGCGTGCCGTCGTTGGAAAGTCCTTCTCTGATGGGTTTTAGCAGATCGTTTACGTCATAGCTAGCAGGTAGGTTGTTCAATGGTGTTAGCCAACCTCGTCTCGCCCATATCGGGGTTTCATAAGAACCGATTGTCAAGACATCAAATTGTCCTCCCTGGCTGGCAACATCCGTAGTCGTGCGTTGGCGCAACACGTTTTCTTCCAGCACCACCCACCTGAGTTCGATATTGGGGTTTTCTTGTTCAAACTGGCGAGAAAGCCCCTGCATGACAACCATGTCGCCGTTGTTAACGGTGGCGATCGTCAATCTAGTTTTCTCGGCGGCTGATGAAGACGAACAAGCGTGTAGCAGTTGCACCAGCATCAACCCAGTCAGGAATGCAACCAGTACTTTAGCGAAGCGGGGGATACGCACCGCATAACTCCTTTGATGTTAAAAAATTAAATGAAATTTTGATTTTATGCTCTAAACTTGGGCAAAAGCTCAATAATAGAGATCGTACTCGGCTCGATTTAAAAAATGAGAAGTCAATGAGTATTTGCAATAATTCTTCAACAATAGGTAGAACCAATGACAGCAAGAGCCACCTATGACTTTGCGGGTAAGACCATCCTGATTACAGGCGGTGCAGGAGACATTGGCAAAGCGACCGCACATCGTTTTGCTGCTAATGGTGCAGGTGTGGCACTTTTGGATTTAAACGAAACCAAAATGGTAGATGTAGCGCGAGAACTAGCAGAGTACAACGTTCCAGTCGCCACATTTGGCTGTGATGTCACAACCTCTGAAGATGTCGCCAAAGCTTTTGCTGGGGCTGTAGAGCAATTGGGACGGATCGACTATGTTTTTAATAATGCAGGCTATCAAGGTTTGTTTGCCAAGACTGACGAGTACCCAGAAGATGACTTTCAAAAAGTCATTGACATCAATGTTGTCGGTGTTTTTCACGTTCTCAAGGCTGCCGCACAACATATGCGCGAATCTGGCGGCGGGGCAATTGTCAATACGGCAAGTTATGCGGGGGTAGTAGGTCCACCGAACATGGTGGCTTACGCTGCTTCTAAGTTTGCGGTTATCGGCATGACTCAGACAGCAGCAAAGGATCTCGCTCCTTATGGTCTTAGAGTCAATGCACTCTCTCCAGCGTTAATCGGTCCTGGCATGATGTGGACGCGACAGACAGAATTACAGGCATCTGTAGGATCTCAATACTTTGATTCCAATCCCAAAGTCGTCGAGCAGCAGATGATCGATTCAGTCCCAATGCGCCGTTTGGGAAGCTTAGAAGAAGTTGCTAACGGTGTAGCGTTTCTCATGAGTGAAGAAGCTAGCTATATTACTGGGTTTAATTTGGAGATTACGGGTGGACAGTAGGGGGACAAGGGAGACAAGGAGGACAAGGGGGACAAGGGGGACAAGGGAGACAAGGGGGACAAGGAGGTGACTATCAATGACCCACTACCAATTACCAATTACCCATTACCACTTTTAATAATTTGTAAAGAACTGAGCAAAATGCCTTGCTTTGAGCATATGCTCAAAAATTCAATCTTCCTTTTGAGAGATATACAAATCCTGAAGGTAGGATATGGGAGAAACTGGTTCGGAGCGACGCGATCGCAAGTTAGATCTGGCAGCTCATGCTGCATGGCTCTATTACATAGCCGGAAATACGCAAGAAGAAATTGCAGCAAAGCTCAGCGTGTCTCGGCAAGCGGCACAACGCCTAATTGCGCTGGCTGTGAGTGAAAAGCTGATCAAATTTCGGCTCGATCATCCCTTGAGTGAATGCATTGCTCTAGCTGAAGCGCTACGCGACAAATTCGATTTATCGCTTTGTGAAGTCGTACCGAGTGACGCGGGAAGTGGCGACACATTCAACGGTATTGGCGTGCGTGCTGCTAGCTGTTTAGAAACGTATCTTATTGCAAAAACGCCTACAGTATTGGCATTTACTTCAGGGCGAACATTGCGATCGATGGTGGAGCAGATCCCGTCAATGGAGCGACCGCAGCATAAAATTGTTTCTACTATTGGTAATATGTCTCATTACGGGCGGGCAGGTCATCATGAAGTCGTGATGCATTTATCAGAGCGGGTTGGTTCGCAAGCGTATCCCGTACCGACTCCGGTTGTAGCGACTAGTGTAGAAGAACGGGAACTGTTGCAGACGCAGCGATCGTTCATCGCCGTCAAAACCCTTGCCGAGCAAGCCAAGGCAACATTTGTCGGTATCGGTCAGATTGCCTGGAATGCCCCATTACATCAAAATGGCTTTATTAACGATGACGAGGTAGCTGAATTAGTCGAACTGGGTGCATTGGGGGAGATTGCAGGCTGGGCGTACGATCGCCACGGAGTTTTGCTGCAACAGGGAACGAATAGCCGTGTCGCCAGCGTACCGCTCGAACAACCCGCGCAGCGGCTCGTTATTGGTGTAGCAGGTGGCGTAAAAAAGGTAGAAGCCATTTTAGCTGCTTTAAGCGGCAAGCTAATTACAGGGTTAATTATCGATGAAGCAGCTGCTCAAACAATTCTTGCCAAAATCTGAATTAGCCAGTAAAAAAGCGATCGCCTTCATAATTTAAACAGAACGCGATCGCCCAACCACCAATTACCAACCACCAACTACCAACTACCAATTAAATATCCCGTTCGCTCAATTCGCGAGTCATGTGATCGAACGGTTCATCGATAAAAGCTGTATTTTCTACGCCAGCTGCTACTGCTTGTGCCTTCACAATATCCTTCATCATTTGGATACCGCGCACGGTAGGACCAATTGGTACACCCAGAGAATTATAAGTCTCCCGCAAGCCTTGTAGCACGCGCTCGTCTAGCACATCCATATTGCCAGCTACCAGCGCGTAAGTCGCATAACGGAGGTAATAATCCATATCTCTCAAACAAGCGGCATAGCGCCGCGTTGTATAGGCATTACCACCAGGACGAATCAATTCTGGTTGTTCGGCAAATAATTGCGAACCAGCCTGCTTGACAATTGATGCAGCATTTGAGTTAACTGTTGCAGCTGCTTGAACCCGTGCCGTTCCGGTGTCAAAGTAGGACTTGAGCCGTTCTAAGGCAGTGCGATCGAAGTACCGTCCTGCCACGTCGTAAGTCCCAATTAAGCTTGTTATTGCATCCCGCATTTGATTGCTCTCCGAATTTTTCCTATCTGTGGTTTGATATTGTTGAGCTAAGGAATTGCACTTGTTAACAACTGACCGTGCCACCTCAAGCCTGAAAGCCTACAAGCAAACCATTGCTCTTTAAGGATTTTAAGCTAAATTTGACCCCGATGAGAAACCATCCATGCGTCCCAATTAATACAGCTTGTTAAGGAATAACTAATATAAGCCTCCAGGCAGACGTTTTGTCATTTAAACTACAAAATTGCCTTCACTCTCTTTCTAGGATGATTCAAATGTGGCAAGATCTGGCTTCCAGCAAACCACATCGTGGCAGCAAGCTGAGAGTGCAATAGTTCCATTCAGTCATTGGCAGATTAAGGAGTCACCATGCCCGAAACCGCACAAGAAGTCTTGAAGATGATTCAAGATCAGAACATTCAAGTCATCGATCTAAAATTCATTGACACGCCTGGAATTTGGCAGCATTTGACGGTATACCAAAACCAAATTGAAGAAAGTAGCTTCACCGACGGCGTAGCCTTCGATGGTTCTAGTATTCGCGGTTGGAAAGCCATTAATGAATCAGATATGGCAATGGTTCCCGATCCAAAAACCGCTTGGATCGATCCATTTATGGCAGAACCGACTCTAAGCCTAATCTGTAGCATTATTGAACCTCGTACAGGAGAGCCTTACGCCCGCGATCCTCGCTCTATTGCTCAAAAAGCCCTAGACTACCTAATCTCCACAGGCATCGGTGACACAGCCTTTTTTGGTCCAGAAGCCGAATTTTTCATTTTTGATGATGTCCGCTTCGACCAAAATCAGCACGAAGGGTACTACCACGTAGATTCCATTGAAGGGCGTTGGAATACAGGTAGAAAAGAAGAGGGTGGCAACCTGGGCTACAAACCCCGCTACAAAGAGGGATATTTCCCAGTTGCGCCAACAGATACATCTCAGGATATGCGGACTGAGATGTTGCTGACGATGGCTAAGTGTGGCGTGCCAATCGAAAAGCATCACCACGAAGTTGCTTCAGGCGGACAGTGCGAACTTGGTATTCGCTTCGATACCATGATTAGGTCGGCTGACAATTTGATGATTTATAAGTACGTCATCAAAAATGTTGCCAGAAAGTATGGCAAAACTATCACCTTTATGCCTAAGCCAGTGTTCAACGACAACGGCTCTGGGATGCACACCCATCAATCAATTTGGAAAGATGGGCAGCCTTTGTTTGCAGGTGATAAGTATGCTGGCTTGAGCGAAATGGGGCTACATTACATTGGTGGTATCCTCAAGCACGCTCCTGCACTTTTAGCTTTAACCAATCCCACAACTAACTCTTACAAGCGCTTAGTCCCTGGGTTTGAAGCACCTGTAAACCTTGCCTATTCTCAAGGTAACCGCTCTGCTTCCATCCGCATTCCGCTATCTGGACCCAATCCCAAAGCTAAGCGGTTAGAGTTTCGTTGTCCAGATGCAACGGCTAACCCTTATCTAGCCTTTGCTGCTATGCTTTGCGCTGGACTAGACGGAATTAAGAATCAGATCGACCCTGGCGAACCCTTAGACGTGGATATCTACGACTTGTCGCCAGAAGAGTTAAGCAAAATTCCTTCGACTCCAGGCTCGTTAGAAGACGCTCTAGAAGCATTGGAAAAAGACCATGAATTCTTGACAACAACTGGGGTATTCACGGAAGATTTCCTCCAAACTTGGATTGCTTACAAGCTTGATAACGAAGTTAACCCGATGCGGTTACGCCCCCATCCTTATGAGTTTGCCCTCTACTACGATTGCTAGAACGTTACACGTAACGCCTCTACATCGCTAAATCAGTTTTCAGCCACCCAATTGCAGGTGGCTTTTTTCATGCAGCAAGCACGCATCACCAGCGTCCAAAGCAATTCTAGATTGTGTGCGTGACATTTGTAGGGGCGCACAGCTGTGCGCCCCTACAGACTGCGTGTTTTACCCAATCGAAAATCGCGATCGAATACCAGCGTTCAAAAATTTTTCACCAAAAATCCCCAGACCTATCGAAAGATTTAGGAATTTTTCGTAACACTTATTTACAATAAATTAAAGATTAGGTAAAGACCGACTCAAAACTGATTCCAGCAACTACCTATGGCTGACACTTTAACAAAACTGACATATCAAACTTTTCAGCAGAGCAAGAATTACTTCGGGCTGGCTCACAAGTTGCTCAGCACGCGGGTAATGAGCCTAGTTTCGCCGAGCGATCGCAAGTCTAAGCCTTTGCCTCTAGACCTGCTACAGAAAATCAATCAGCGTTACGAACGACTGTTAGAAGTAGACTGGCAAGATGCCGAGGCAGGAGTCTATCCCCACAATATCCTGTTCGATAACCCTTGGGATGAGTTCTTCCTCTACTATCCGGCTGTATGGTTCGATTTACCGCAAATTTGGGAAAGAGCCAAACAAAAAAACTACCAAGATTTCGATCCTAATGTAGATATTGCTGGCTATCCCAGCTACTACCTGCAAAATTTCCACCATCAAACGGGTGGTTATTTGAGCGACCTGTCAGCCAATCTCTACGATTTACAAGTAGAGATTCTATTTGGTGGCTCGGCTGATGCCATGCGGCGACGGATTCTCGCACCCTTGAAGCAGGGTTTGAGTGCTTTTGATGATGTACCCGCTAGCCAAATTAAGATTCTCGATATTGCCTGCGGTACTGGTCGCACTCTAAAAATGATTCGCGCCGCTTTACCCAAAGCAGCGTTGTTCGGTACGGATTTATCCCCAGCCTATTTGCGTAAAGCCAATCAGATGTTGTCTCAAATTCCTGGGGAACTACCGCAACTGCTGCAAGCTAATGCCGAAGAGTTGCCATACATGGATAACTACTTCCACGCTACGACCAGCGTATTCTTATTCCACGAACTGCCAGCAGTCGCACGGCAGCGAGTTATCGAAGAAGCTTTCCGAGTCACCAAGCCAGGTGGTAGGTTTATCATCTGCGACTCAATTCAGATGAGCGATTCTCCAGAAATGGAGCCAGCAATGACAGGCTTCTATGAAACCTTCCACGAGCCATACTACAGACATTACATGACAGATGACTTAGTAGAGCGTTTAGAAAAGGCAGGTTTTGAGAATGTCACTGCTGAAGTCCAATACATGAGTAAGGTATTGGTAGCATGTAAGCCAGTGTAGCAACTGCGAGTCTAAAAATTGCGATCGAAGGCGGTGGCATCGTCACCGCCTTTGAATGACGGGAGAAAGTTAAGATTTATTGCTAAAGACAGGCAATTGCTATACCTAAAAGCGATAAATTGGGTCTAGAAGACCTCATAGCTGTTAGAAGGCATTTCTATGACGAGCGATCGACCCGATCCGGCAACGGTAGTAAGTGACTCTATGTCTAGCGAAGAAATCCTCGAAGAGTTAGTTGAAGGTACTGGCATTAACCATGTAGAGGTGATCGAAACTGTCATTGCAAGCTTGCAGCAAGATGAAAGTGCAATGGTCAGTCATACTCAGAATAGCTATTTATGGAAGTTTAAGTATGGTAGCGTTGAAGTCTTCGTGCAACTAACCGGACAAACCGATGAAGACACGTTCAAAGTTTGGTCTGCGGTATTAAAATTACCCACCAAAAACGATGCTGGTTTAATGCGACGGTTACTAGAAATGAACTGGTCTGATACCTTTGAAGCCAGTTTCGGTATCTTTGACGAGCAAATTGTGGTTTTGTCTACCCGCACTGTAGCAGAACTTTCTGCTGGCGAGGTATCCCGCCTGATTACAGTCGTAGCTACGATCGCCGATGATAATGACGAGGCTTTACAACAAGAATTTGTTAATTGATGGTAATGGGTAATGGGTAATGGGTAGTTGGTAGTTAATAATGGGCAATGGGTAATGGGTAATGGATAGTTGTTCACTTGCTTCCTCAGCTCCCTCAGCCCCCTCAACTCCCTCAGCTCTCTTCCCCGACTCCCGCAGCTGGCGGTTAATTCCTCACCTAGAAGCGCCAGGAACAGTCCAAATGGCGATCGATCGCTATTTAGTAGAGCAGCATCAATTAGGTCTAATGCCTGCTACATTGAGGTTTTACACTTGGTCGCCGCCAGCAATTTCTCTTGGCTACCATCAACATCAGTATCCCGATCGCTGGCAAAATTTAATTTGGAATGGTAGGGCGCTCGATTTGGTACGCCGTCCAACGGGAGGTAGGGCAGTTTTACATCAAGGCGATTTAACCTATGCCGTGGTGATGTCGGGATTATCTGGAAGCCGCACTCAGGCATACCAACAAATTTGTGAATTTCTGATTCAGGGGTGGCGATCGCTTGGTATCCAATTACACTATGGTACGGCTGGACGAGGGTACATTCACAACCCTAACTGCTTTGGTACGGCAACGGGAGCGGATCTCGTCTTGGAGGATGGGACAAAATTAATTGGTAGCGCTCAACTAAGGCGGGGTGGTGTTATCCTTCAACATGGTTCGATGCGGCTGGAACCAGATGAGGATTTGTTTGCTCAAGTGTTTGGCACAGAGGCGTTTGCTGCGATAAAGTTACCTCTGCGACGAGGGGAAGATTTAATTCAATTAGTTATAAATGCTTTAGTTGCATCTGCCAAAAATTGTTTTCATGTTGACTTCGCCGTACAGCCGCTATCCGAGCAAGAATGGGAAAAAGTATATTTGGATTGTGATTAAAGCTACCACAAAACGCCTTTTCTTCTCTGCTCCCTGCTCCCTGCTCTCTACTCCCGACTTCTTGTGAAAGTTAAAGATATTGGCGAACAAGGTTTATTAGAGCGGTTACAGCGTTTTTGTCCGGCAGAAATTATCGGTGACGATGCAGCTGTAATATCATCATCGCCAGAACAATCTCTGGTGGTAACCACAGATATGCTAGTGGATGGGGTACATTTTAGCGATGCTACCACTAGTCCAGAAGATGTGGGGTGGCGATCGACTGCGGCTAACCTTTCTGACTTAGCTGCAATGGGGGCTAGACCGCTCGGAATTACCGTTGCCTTGGGATTACCTGGTGAGGTTCCTGTTGAGTGGGTAGAACGCCTCTACAAAGGCATGGATGAATGTTTGAAACTACATCAAACTCCGATTGTAGGGGGAGATGTCTGTCGTTCTCCAGTTATTACAGTTTCGATTACAGCTTTTGGCGAAGTGGAGCCAAACCAGACGATTTATCGCAATACAGCGCAAGTTGGAGATGCGATCGCCATCACAGGCTTTCATGGTGCTTCTCGTGCTGGTTTAGAATTGCTCATACATCCAGAAATCGGGCAAAATCTGAGCGATCGCGATCGCGCCTTTCTCATCCAGGCGCACCAACGCCCCAAACCCCGCTTAGATGTCTTACCTATTTTGCAAGAAATTTTAGCAGGAGATGTAGGGAAGGCAAAGAGAGCATTTAATTCCGAATTCCGAATTCCGAATTCCGAATTCCCCATTTCTGGCATGGACAGCAGCGATGGTTTAGCCGATGCGATCGTCCAAATTTGCCAAATGAGCGGTGTTGGTGCGAGGATCGATCGCGATCGAATTCCGATTCCTCCAGCTTTGTCTGATTTAGTTACCGCAGAACAGGCTGTAGAATGGGCTTTGTATGGCGGCGAAGATTTTGAGTTAGTTCTGTGTCTACCTCAACAACCAGCTGAAGCCCTGATCGAACATTTGGGTGAAGGAGCGGCAATTATTGGCGAAATCACCGCAGAATTGGAAATAATACTATGCGATCGCACTAACAAAAACCCCGACCGGATTCTCAGCCGCGATCGGGGGTTTCAACATTTTTAATCGTCATTGGTCAATTGTCATCTGTCATTTGCTTTTAACTAACGACCAATGACTAATGACAAATTCCTATTTCCAATCTCTAGCAACTAACTCAGCTAGATCTAACACCCGTTGGCTGTAGCCCCATTCGTTGTCATACCAAGCCATGACTTTAACTAGGTCGTTGCCCATAACAAGCGTCAAGCTAGCATCAACGATGGAAGAAGCATCGTGACCTTGGTAATCCGAGGATACTAGCGGTAGATCGCTATATTCTAGAATACCCTTGAGGGAGCCTTCAGCAGCTTCCTTCAACGTGGAATTGACTTCTTCAGCAAAGGTTGGCTTTTCAACCTGAGCAACCAAGTCTACCATTGAGACGTTAGGAGTAGGAACGCGCAAAGCAACACCGTTCAGCTTACCTTTCAAGTCTGGTAGTACCAAAGCCACTGCTTTAGCAGCACCAGTAGATGTAGGAACGATGTTCATAGCTGCGGCTCTTGCCCGTCTGACATCGCGGTGGCTGGCATCGAGTAATCTTTGATCCCCAGTGTAGCTGTGGGTGGTGGTCATCGTGCCTTTGATGATGCCGAATTTTTCGTGCAGCACTTTGACGATGGGCGCTAAGCAGTTCGTGGTACAGCTAGCATTACTTATGATTGTGTGCGTTTCATGCGCGTATTCGTGATGGTTTACGCCATAGACAAACGTACCATCATCATTTTTACCTGGAGCCGTGATCAGCACCTTCTTTGCACCAGCGTTCAAGTGTTTGGTTGCCCCTTCCCGACTGGTGAATACACCTGTCGATTCGATAATGAGATCGATATCCCAGTCTTTCCAAGGCAAGTTCTCTGGATTGCGATCGGAGGTGCATTTAACCGTCTTACCCTTGACGATAATCGAATTTTCATCTGCGCTGATGTCGATGCCTTTTAAAGTCCCCAACATGGTGTCATACTTCAGCAGATGAGCGTTGGTCTTCGGATCGGAAGTATCGTTGATCGCGACTATTTCGATATCGCTGCTGTCTCTCAGAAGCCAGCAACGCATGAAGTTACGTCCGATCCGCCCAAAACCATTGATTGCAACTCTAATCACAGCGTCTTGCCCTCTGGTGTAGTGAATTAAATACCTATTATTGACAATCGATCATATCGCAAAGGGCGCTCTATTCTAAACTAGCTTCAGTGACATTGACAGAAAAAGCACACAAATCATTGGGATCGTTATGTATATAACTGCCGATCGCCAATATAGATTCTCACTGCTTCAGGGACAAAGTAGCGAATCGAACGGCGATCGCGGCAGTATTGCCTGACTAAGCTTGCCGAAATTCCTACTAAAGGTAGATCGATAATTCGCCAGCGAATGTATGTTGATTCAGTGGCTAACTGTTGTGCTACCCGATCGCATAATACCTGAATTGGGGGACTTTCTGACTCATATAATGGACGCGGAGCGACTAACCACTCGCAAGCAGGGGCAATTTCCTGGCGATGATACCAACGGGGTAAGGTGAGAAACGTGTCTAACCCTAAAATCCAGTACCAACAACTATCAGGGTAATTTGCTTGCAGTGCCTGCAAAGTTTGGCTGGCATAGGTGGTTTTCATAAAAGTATCCGATGGGGGTGCGATTTCCCAATCACGACGATCTGCGATCGCCTGTCGTACCATTTCCCACCGATGCTGAAATGGTGTCGATTGCTTGTAGTGTGGGCGAGAATTGACTACCCAAATCACCTGTTCTAATTCAACTTGACTGCAAGCACTCTCAGCAACCAACAAGTGTCCCCAATGTACCGGATCGAAAGTACCGCCGAAAATGCCTATTTTGTCATTTGTCATTTGTCATTCGTCATTTGTGAGTAGCTAGTAGCTAGTGGAACCAGTGGCTAGACTCTTTTCTAGACACCAGCCACTAGTCACTAGTCACTGTTACCTGAAACACTCCTAAATGTTCTTCTCCTTGGCGTTCGGGAACTGAATTTGTGACGGGTTCGAGGGAGAGAATTTCAAAGTCTGGAGTAAAGTGGTTGCGGATCTCGGTTGGAGTGCTGCCGAAGGGTGGTCCACCTGGGCGAGAATGGGTGAAGAATAAACCGATGAGTCGTCCTTGAGGTTGTAATATTTCTCGGACTAATTTGACATAGGCTAGGCGCTGAGATGGGGCGATCGCGCAGAAGCAAGTATGTTCTAATACATAGTCAAAATAATGGGGAAACTCTGCTGATAATTCAAAGATATCGCGCTCTAAGAATTTTGCCGAACTACCTGTTGCTTGAGCTAATTCCGTTGCTGAGGCGATCGCACTAGGAGCAAAGTCAATTCCAATGACATCAAATCCATACTGTGCAAATAGTAAGGCATCATAACCGCGACCGCAACCCAAAGCTACCATCTTACCAGGTTTTGGGGCTTGAGGAGAATTTAATAAACTGACAAATGGTGGTGCGGCTTGTCCGATATCCCAGCGTGCCGTTCCTACTTGGTAGCGGTTTTCCCAATATTCTGAATTTGTCATTGATGAGTGGTTGGTGGCTGATGACTAGTGGCTAGATTCAATTCTAGTCACCAGCCACTAGTCACTAATAACTGTCAACTGTATTGCGAATATTGGTCTTGCGGTTCCGTTTTTAGCATTCCAAACAGGAAGCCGAGAACAGCACCAAACAGAAAACCGCCTGCGTGCGCCCAATAAGCAATACCGCCGCTTTCCATGCCAATATTAGTTCGAGCTTCTAAACTGGCAACACCGTAGACGGCTTGTTGTAAAAACCAAAATCCCAGAAAATAAAAAGCAGGGATGCGGACGGCGGGAAAGAAAAATCCTAGTGGAATCAGAGTCAAGACTTCAGCTGTGGGATAGCGGAGAATGTACGCACCCATCACTCCCGCGATCGCCCCACTTGCACCCAAGGAAGGAATACCAGAAGATTGAGAAAAGAACCATTGTGCCAGTGCTGCCAATACGCCGCAGGCAAGATAAAAAATTAGATATTTGACGTGTCCTAAACGATCCTCAACGTTGTTGCCAAAAATCCAGAGAAACAACATATTGCCTCCCAAATGCAACAATCCTCCGTGGAGGAATTGGGAGGTGATGAGGGTAATCCACTCTGGTACGGGTTGATTTACAGTAATTCCGGCAAAACTAGCTGTTAACTCTCTAGGAACGACAGCAAATAGATGAAAAAAACCATCTAATTGTTGCGGTGGCAAATCTGCCTCGTAAATAAAGGCGAGAATATTAGCTGCAACCAGTCCATAAGTGACGTAGGGAACGATCTTCGTCGGGACGTTATCGCGGATGGGAACCATGACGCTTTTTAGCCAAAATTGATGAAACTAGCCACACAGTAGCGGATTCCACCAAAAATTGCTTCTAGCCTACAGGTAGATTATCAGTGACCAGTGACCAGTGAGAGTAGGTAATGGGTAATGGGTAATGGGTAATTGGTAGTTTTCTCCCTTGTCCCCCTTGTCTTCCTTGTCTCTTTCTTCCCCGACTCCTCAGTTTTGACTTTTGACTTTTAACTCTTGACTTTTCTAAGCGACTTGCTGCGGTTGCATGGTAGCTTCTAAGGCTGCGAGTTCTGCTAGTTGTGACTCAATTTGATCGCGGACGATTTGGCGATAATCGACGAAGTGTTCTAAGTGGGCGCAGTTGATCAGATAGGACTCAAACACGCTAGGATTATGCCGCAACATCGAAAATAATTGCCGCCAAAATTGCCAGCGCGTATTTCGCTTAATTCCCTGTCGCCAACAGATAGTTAAGATGGCGCGTATTTCAATCAAACCTGGCATCCGCAGCTTTTTCTTCAGAGATTTCGGTTTCATGAGCCGGAAGTGGCGGTAAACTCTAGCTAAGTAGCGACTGGGTTCGTACAGTTCCCAGAAACATCTAACATACTCTTGGGCAATGTCTTCTACAGGACGGGTAGGAATAAAATTGATCAGGGTTGTTTGGTGAATATTTGCTACTCCCCTACCTTCGAGTAAACGTCCTTCTTTTTGAAGGCGATGCCACAAAGCAGTATTTGGCAAGGCTTGCAGCATACTGAATAAAGCTTGAGGAATTGCAGTTGCTTCCACAAAATCGATAATGCGATCGCCTGCTCCAGGTTTTTCGCCATCAAAGCCCATAATAAAACCAGCCATGACTCTCAATCCCACTCGATTAATTTTTTGCACTGATTCAATCAGAGAGTTACGAGTGTTTTGAAATTTCTGTGTTAGTTCTAAGCTATCAGTATCTGGCGTTTCAATTCCTAGAAATACGGCGTTAAAGTTAGCCGCAATCATCAAATCTAAAAGTTCTTCGTCTTGGGCTAAATCTACCGATGCTTCGGTAGAAAAGCTAAAAGGATATCCTTTTTCTGCCATCCAAGGACCAAGTTCTTTTAATAACAGCTTGACGTTGCGTTTGTTGCCGATGAAATTGTCATCCACCATAAAAATCGATCGCCGCCAGCCTAAATCGTACAGAGTTTGCAATTCTGCCAATAATTGTTGCGGAGATTTAGTACGTGGTTTACGTCCGTACAACACGATAATGTCGCAGAATTCGCACTGGAAGGGGCAACCCCGCGAAAATTGCACGGACATATCGGCGTAGGCACTTAAATCTAGCAAGTCATATCTAGGAACTGGTGTGGTTGTGACATCAGGCTTCTCACCGTTAGAGCGAATAGTCCCAGAAGTCTCGCCTCTTGCCAATGCCTCTACTAGCATCGGTAAGGTAATTTCGCCCTCATCCAATACTAAAAAGTCTGCCCCAGCTGCCTTGGCTGCTTCCGGTACGGAGGTGACGTAGGGACCGCCAACAGCGACTAATTTTCCATATCGCTTTGCTTCTCTAATTAGATGCAGCATATCTGGTTTCTGGACGATCATCCCTGAGATGACAACTAAATCTGCCCATTCCCAATCTGCTTTTGTTTCAGATCTCACGCTACGGTCTACGAGGCGAAATTCCCACTCTTGAGGCAAAATTGCTGCCACTGTAATTAGTCCCAGTGGAGGCATTGCCACTTTACGACCAATTAGTTCGATCGCTTTATCAAAAGACCAAAATGATTTGGGAAAAAGAGGATATAGGAGTAAAACTCGCATTTAACACCACCCCTTGCAACATATAAATGGTTGCATTATTGTTCCGATTGCCTTTAAGTTGCGCCGTTTTAAAACTGCAAATAATTAATATTGTTTTTACCAGCAGGTTTAATTGAGATTACTTTAGCAGCCTATGTTACTTTATTAAACCTAGTGCTACTAAAAATTGCGTAAATGTAAGCTGGGCATTGCCTATGATATGAGATCCCCCTAAATCCCCCTTAGCAAGGGGGACTAAGATTTAGATCCCCCTAAATCCCCCTTAGCAAAGGGGACTAAGATTTAGATCCCCCTAAATCCCCCTTAGCAAAGGGGGACTGAGATTTAAACTCCCCCCTTTTTAAGGGGGGTAGGGGGGATCGGCTAACTAACGCTAGCAGTCGTCTGTTCTGTCAGGTAGCTAGGGAGAGAACGACGCAGACGATCGCCATATAACTCTAAGGCATTACCTCCTAGCAATAACCCTAAGTGTTCGCGATCGTAATCAGCGACTCCCGCTGCATCTTTGACGCAGTTTTCCAATACACCATCCCAGTGTCCGTAGTCTCCAGAGAAGCAAGTTAAGTGCTTGCCAATCTCACCCATTGCTACGGGTAAGTAGGCGGGTGCGGGGTCGTCGGATTCAAAGGAAGTAAAGATTTGTCCCCGTTCAAAATATTCCATCGGGTCGCGATGGCGCAGGTCATAATGCTCGTACAGGCTAGAATCATCGATCTTGGCGGGGTCGTGTTCGGCATTCCACAATAGATCGAATAGATTCTTGGTCATGTTGATGATGTTAGCGCGATCGCGTCCTTTGCGTTCTTGCAGCATCAATTTCGTAACATCCATCATCGAAGGACGATAAGGATTTTTGGGATCGAAATCGCGGATGCGTTTTTCCCAATGTTCGTGGAAAGAATGAGCGAGATCAGGTAGCCAGCCACAACCGCCTTCTAAAAAGCCAACCCGCAAGGTGGGAAACTGTTCAAATGCCCCATCAAATACCATCCGCGCCAAAGCGTGCTGCTGTTGGTTGCGTTGGACGAAGATGTGAGTCAGGACAAAAGTTTCCATGTAGTCAGAAATTCCGCCCATCATGTAAGAACCTGGACCACCGTGGATTCCCAGTGCAATATCTAAATCTACTGCTGCTTGTAGAATTGGTCTGAAGTCAGGATGGCTAATTGGCTTACAACTGCGGATATCGGGGAAAGCCTGGGGTGCTTTCGGGTGGGGAATCGGCATATTTGGGGCGACACCAACGCCAATCATCCCTAGTTCGTTGACGCAGCGACGCATTTCGGCGACAGCCGCATCGACATCTTGTAGAGGTATGACACCAATTGGTTTGAGGCGATCGCCATATGGACGACAATCTTCGGCAATATAGTCGTTATAAGCCCGACATAGGGCGATCGCTAAGTCTTTATCTAAGATGCTAGAAAATGTCAGGTTGAACGTACCGAAAATTACGTGTACGTCTACCCCTTCCCGATCCATATCTTCAATCCGCAGGCGGTTGAATGTTGCGCCCCAAGTAGTTGTCGGGTGTAAGTTACGAAATCCACCTTTCCCCATGCCTTGAGGCTGGGGAAACATCCGCGTTAGATCGTTTTTGCCTGTAGCGGGGTTAAAATCGACTACCCGCGCCCGCTGATCGCCCAGACTATCGATTACCATCCCCACGCGATCGCGATACTTTGGCTCTAGATAATCCCGCATGACTAAGGGATTTTCAAGCTTGTGGGCATCTGCATCAATAACTGGTAAACCTTGATACATGAATTTTCCTCAAATGTCTTAAGAGTGAGTAGCTATCAATTACTTCTGACTTCTGACTTCTGGCTTCTGACTTGATTGAAATAGCTCCAAAGTTGACGCAAGCCAAACAAATTCTCGAACGACCAAGAAATCGAAACGGGAATCATAATTCCGCTGCGGTACTTGACAAATGCAGGTTTATTCTTCTCAAAAAATGCATGTCCGCCGATCGCGAATACTTGTGTCAGTACCAGACAAACTAGCGTCCATCGCCAATCGTAGAACAGCAATACAACCGCCGATATCGCCAGTAAGACTGTTAAATGATGTAAAAATATGTTGATCGGGTTCTGATGACTCGCTATGAAATATGCTTTAGCTTCTTGGAAGTAACTCAACTTAACATTCCTCCAGGTACGCCGCACGCCAACTTTAAGCTGTATTGTAAAGATATTAACGATGCTATTGCCAAAAATTTCTACTACTGTAATATTCTTCTAAGATTTTGTGTCTGACCGAGTCAATAGCATAAGTCTTTATACTCCTGCGTGCCTTACAGTTCGTTGTGTTCGGGCTGTTGCTTCATTATTTTTGCAGTTTAAATATAATGCATATAAGATATTTGCATCATTATATTTTGCCTCGCTTAAGTATTACACAGAAGCGTTTTTCGAGCGGCGATCGCCACTCGAAAGCAGCAGACACAAACTGACCCTTGTATTAAACCTAATTTACCTAGCTTTACCAAAGCGGTATTATGACACTTCAGGGATTGGCATTGGTGAGTGGTGCGTGGTGAGTGGTGCGTGAAACAGATTGTACTTACTCCTGACTCCTCAGTTTTGACTTTTAACTTTTGACTTTTGACTTTTTCAAAGCTTATATCCAATTTGGCGTAAAAACTTGTGTCGTGCTTGTACGTCCTCAGCGTTCTCTACACCTTTGGGGGAAAATCCGTCTACAACACCCAAGATTCCCCGTCCTTGTTGAGTTTCTGCTAGGATGACTTCTACTGGATTTGCTGTCGCGCAATGGATATTGCAGACTTCCTGGCATTGTTTGATTGCATTGAGGAAGTTAATCGGGTAGGCTTGTTTCATCAGAATCACGAAACTGTGTCCTGCCGCGATCGCCTGAGCGTTCTTAGTAGCTATACCTTGTAGTTCTTTATCATTTCCGGCAGTGCGGATCAAACAGAGACCAGAAGCCTCACAGAAAGCGATCCCAAATTTTGCTTGGGCAGAGATCCCGACGACAATCTCGTATAAGTCTTCCACAGTTTTAATAAAGTGACTGTGACCGATGATAATATTGCTACCTTCAGGAATTTCCATCGCCACAGATTTGAGTTCCATTTTTCCCTCCTCAGTGTTGCCCGATCGCAGTCAATTCCGAATACTTTATGATGACAAGTAGAGCGATAAATCAAGCAGTTAGTTTGTAGAAATCTCATCTCGATCTAGAATTTGAGTTTCTTTTCGTGTTTCCCAAAATAAGCGATCGCCCGCTGGTAATTTTGACATATTTTGCTGGTGCTCTATTCTATATGTTCGAGAAATTTTACATACTCTATTAGCTCCAAATACGTTAGATGTATAAGCTACCTTGAGATGGATATAATAGACATCCGAATGAGCAATTTGGCGAACGATTTTTTGCAGTTGCGCAGATTCGGCTGGAATAAATAACCTTTGTTTATAACCTCTGGTTTGACACCATTGAACCAAATCATCTTCTGGAGGAGGGGGAAAACCTTCTAATGGTTTGAGTCTAGCTAATTCTGCGTATTCGTAAGTAAACCATCTTTCGCGATCGAAATACCAGCGATCGCTCCGAGCCACACTCACGGTAATATGAACATCGTTAGCAGAAATTTTGTCACTTTCATTGAAAAGACTACAGCTAGGAAAGATTCGATTTGGCAACCAGTTGAGTTCTGCTCTTAATTTAGGATAGTTAGCAGCTGCAAACGTTCTTCTTGAGTTCCAAAAATTGCCCCAAGTGGCGACGACTGCCAAAATAGAGATACAGAGAGCAATATATTCAGTAGGAAATGCCTTCGTACCCCACTTGACAGCAAACTCAATCATGGAAAAGTCAAAAGTTAAAAGCTAAAAGTCAAAACAATTGAACCTATAGTTGAGCAGGTTAGATGGACAAAAGTTTGTCGAGCAATCTATCGTAAAGAAATTAAACGATCGCCTCTACTGAGATCTTCGCTTGCTGTTAATACTTCTTGTCTCGCCCAACGATCTGCTGCTACGATGTCAGCTAAAGATGGAGTCGAACAATTATCAGATGCATGGCGATCGCAAACTAGCTCGATACAACGAGGAATATCTAAAAAGCGGATTTTTTCTTCTAAAAATAAGGCTACAGCTTGTTCGTTAGCTGCATTTAAAACTGCTGGCATCGATCCACCCGCACGACCCGCGCTATATGCTAATTGCATACAAGGATATTTCTCGTGATCTGGGGCTTTAAAAGTTAAACTACCAATTTCTACAAGATCTAATTGCTTCCAGTCAGTATAAATTCTCTCTGGGTATGACATGGCATATAGCAACGGTAAACGCATATCTGCCCAGCCTAACTGTGCTAATACAGAAGTATCTTGTAGTTCGATCAAAGAATGGATAATACTTTGGGGATGAATCACAATATCTATGCGATCGTAATCTAATCCAAATAAGTAATGAGCTTCAATCACTTCCAATCCCTTATTCATCAACGTCGCTGAATCGATCGTGATTTTCCGTCCCATCGTCCAGTTAGGATGTTTTAAAGCATCGGCAACGGTGACATTTGCTAACTTATCTATAGGTAAATCGCGGAAAGAACCCCCAGAAGCCGTGAGTAAAATTCGCCGCAAGCCACATCCCGGTACGCCTTGAAGACACTGAAAAATTGCCGAGTGTTCTGAATCTGCGGGTAACAGTTTAATCCCGTATTTTTCTACTAATGGTAAGACAACAGGACCACCCGCAATCAGAGTTTCCTTATTTGCCAAAGCAATATCTTTACCCGCCTCAATTGCAGCAATTGTTGGTAACAATCCCGCACAACCGACAATTCCCGTCACCACACTTTCGGCATCGCCATAGCGGGCAACTTCTACAATACCCTCTTCTCCTGCTAATAGAATCGGTTGTGGGTCGAGATCTGCGATCGCCTCCTTCAACTCTGATAACTTATCTATATCGCAAATAGCAGCAATACTCGGCTTAAACTGTCGAATTTGCGCCGCCAGCATCTCTACATTGCGTCCAGCCGCCAACCCGACAATCCGAAATTGGTCGGGGTGCTGTGCCACAATATCCAGAGTTTGAGTACCAATAGAGCCAGTCGATCCCAGGAGAGTAATTGCTTTCACGATTGTTTCAGAATTAGCAGCAATACCACTTTATCAGGGAGCAGGGAGCAGTGATTAGTGGCTGGTGGCTAGTGACTAGCCACTAGGCACTAGTCACACCCATTACTAATTTCTGTTTACATTGTTACCAAAAACTTTAATTTATATCAAGATTTGATGAATTTTTTTCAGAAAAGGGTCTATGCTCACAGATACAGGAGCAGCTAGAAAAAAACTTTGGGAAATTAGGTGCGATCGCGGTTTGGGTGGGGAGTGGAGTTAACTTTGTCAAACTTCGCTAATGAGTCACTAGATTTAATTGCTCTTTAACAGCAGGAGATTTATATGACCCAAGAACATGCTGCCCGCTTTTTTAAAGCCGTACTGCAAGACGACGCATTGCAAGCTAGACTTAAGGCTACAACTGAACCAGAAGCTTTCATTCAGATTGCATCTGAGCGAGGATACAAATTCACAGTTGCTGAATTGGATGCTCAAATTAGCAAGTTAACTCCTGAAGAGATGGCTGCGGTAATCAACCCAGGAATTTCCCCACGACGGCGTTTAATGCCTAGATAATGTCCACTTTGAGAGACGTTTCATATAACGTCTCTACTAACCGCTCTATGATACTTCTACTGGAGTTGGCGCGATCGCCTCTGGTTGCGATCGTCGAGCGATCGCCTCAATAAACCCCTTAAATAAAGGATGGGGCGTACTAGGGCGAGATTGAAACTCTGGATGAAATTGGCAGGCAATGAAAAATGGATGGCTGGGTAGTTCGATAATTTCTACCAAGCGTCCATCGGGGGAAGTGCCACTAATGACGTATCCCGACTCCAAAAATAGGTTGCGGTAGGCGTTGTTAAATTCGTAGCGATGGCGATGGCGTTCGTAAATTAGGGGCTTTTGATACAGTGCGTGCGCTAGGGTATTGGGTGTGAGACTGCAAGGATATAACCCTAGCCGCATGGTTCCACCTAAATCGACGACATCTTGCTGTTCTGGCAAAAGATTTATTACGGGATATTGACAATTAGGGGCAAACTCTGCGCTGTGGGCATCTTCCAAACGTGCAACATGACGCGCCCATTCAATCACAGAACATTGCATTCCCAAACACAAACCGAGGAACGGAATTTGATGTTCGCGGGCGTATTCTACTGCGGCAATTTTGCCATCTACACCGCGCACGCCGAAGCCTCCAGGGACGACGATACCATGAACACCCTGTAGTAAAGCGTCTGCCCCTTCTATTTCTAAATCTTCCGAGTTGATCCAACGCAGGTGTAATTCGCCATTTGTCGCGATCGCTGCATGGCGCAAAGCTTCTACTACCGATAGATAAGCATCGTTTAAACGCACGTACTTACCAACAATTGCCACTTCAACTTGGTGAGTGGGGTTGGCTTGTCGTTGTACTATAGTTTGCCATTGCGAGAGATCGGGCTGGCGTTGTCCGAGTTGCAGCAATTCTATGGTTTGCTGTGCCAGCCCTTCTGTTTCTAAAGTTAAGGGGACTTCATAGATACTGCTGGCATCTTGACAGCTAATGACGCATTCAACAGATACGTCACAAAATTCAGCCATTTTTGCTTTTAAACCGTCGGGTAGGGGGCGATCGCTGCGACAGACTAAAATATCTGGTTGAATCCCGATCGACCGCAACTCTTTAACAGAATGTTGTGTCGGTTTGGTTTTCATTTCCCCAGCCGAAGGAATCCAGGGAACGAGGGTAACGTGCATGTACAAGACGTTTTGTCGCCCTACATCCTTACGAAACTGGCGAATTGCTTCGAGAAATGGTAGCGATTCGATATCTCCCACCGTACCACCAATTTCGGTAATGACGACATCGGGATTCGTATTTTTGGCAACGCGCTGAATCCTTTCTTTAATTTCATTCGTAATATGGGGAATGACTTGTACCGTTCCCCCCATATAATCGCCACGCCGTTCTTTATTAATTACTGCCTGATAAATTGAACCAGTCGTGACGCTATTGAGGCGCGACATGGAAGTATCAGTAAAGCGTTCGTAGTGTCCTAAGTCTAAATCTGTTTCCGCGCCATCTTCGGTGACAAAAACTTCCCCATGTTGAAAGGGACTCATCGTACCTGGATCGACATTAATATAGGGGTCGAGTTTGAGAATAGAAACTGAATAATCTCGCGATTTGAGCAGCCGTCCCAAGCTTGCCGCTACAATACCCTTACCAATGCTGGAGACTACGCCACCAGTCACAAACACAAATTTAGTCATAGTAGTTTTTCTTAATCTTGGGCAACAAGAGCGCCATTCACCCCGATAATTGTGACATATTATCGAGAGGCTGGGGATTAAGTCAAAAGACTCCCCTGTACGGGCGCACAGCCGTGCGCCCCTACCGACTCCCTAATTCCTCTATTTTGGCGTGAAAAAACTTTTCGGATTATTCTTTCTCGGAACTATCTTTGTCCTGCTTATGGTACGTCCAGTTGGGGCAGAACAGCAACTATCAGTAGTGTATCCCCCTGCTAACCATCAAACAGTAGCCGATCGCATCTTTTTGGTAGGAACAGCGCCGCCAACGGGTAAAGTTTTGGTTAACGGTAAACCGATAGAACGCAGTCGCGCCGGACATTTTGCCCCTAGTTTTCCCTTGCGAGTCGGGGAGAATACTTTTATATTGCAATATCAAGATCGACAGGTGCAACTAAAGGTACAGCGACAAGATACAACCCCCGTACCACCTGTAGGATTGGCTTTTGGTAAAGATTCCTTGACTCCTAATGTCGATATTGCCAGAATGCCAGGGGAACTTGTTTGTTTTAGCGCGATCGCACCTCCTCAATCTACAGTTTCCGTGCAATTAGGCAAAGATAACATTCGTCTTTTCCCCCAACTACAGCAAGCACAACTACCAGCTAACTCCGCACTTTTAACCGGACGAAATCAGCCAACTCGACAATTAACATCTGGGCAATATCAAGGTTGTACCACTCTACCAGAATTAGGGAATTTCGTAGATGGCAATAATACTATTACTAGCGGTTTCACTCCTAGTGCTGGAATTCAACCACAGTTTCAACTAATATTAAACGGTCAAACCGTGACTCAATCAAGTCCAGGTAAAGTTACAATCCTCTCACCTGCAAATTTAGAAGTCGTCGAAGTCACGGCAAATGAGGGAGTAGCGCGAACTGGTGCAAGTACCGACTACTCTCGCCTCACACCTTTACCCAAGGATACGCGGGCAGCAGTTACAGCAAAAGAAGGGGAATGGCTGCGCTTAGATTATGGCGGTTGGATTAATAGTAAGGAAACCAGAACTATACCAGGAGCAATCCCACCGCGATCGCTCATTCGGAGTGTCAGCGCCCGTCGCGTACCTGGGGCAACAGAAATCGTATTTCCGCTACAAGTCTCCGTACCCGTAAGCATACAGCAGGGCGATCGCACCTTAACGCTAACTCTATATAACACCACCGCTCAAACAGATACAATCCGCCTCGACGACGACCCCACAATCTCTCGCCTCGATTGGCAGCAAGTCACACCCGATCGCTTGGAATATATTTTTAACCTCAAATCTCAACAACAATGGGGTTATAAATTGCGCTACGAAGGAACGAGTTTGGTGTTGACACTGCGTCATTCTCCTAAAATTCAAAATTCAAAATTCAAAATTCAAAATTCAAAATTCCAAGTTTCCGATTCCCGACTCCCCTGTACGGGCGCACAGCAGTGCGCCCCTACCGACTCTCCTCTTTCTGGAATCAAAATTCTCCTCGATCCCGGACATGGAGGGAAGGAAACTGGGGCTTTGGGACCAACGGGTTATCCTGAAAAAGATATCAATTTATTAATATCTAAATTAGTTCGGGAACAGCTAGAAAAACGAGGCGCGGAAGTTTACCTGACGCGGGAGGAAGACGTAGATTTATCGTTACCAGATCGAGTAGCCATAATCGATAAAATCGAACCCGCGATCGCAATTTCTCTACATTACAATGCTCTACCAGATGCAGGTGATGCCATGAAAACGCAAGGATTAGCTGCCTTTTGGTATCATCCCCAAGCACACGATCTCGCCAGTTTTTTACATAGTTATTTAGTCCAAAAACTGAACCGCCCAGACTACGGACTGTACTGGAACAATCTCGCTTTAACTCGTCCCGCTTCAGCCCCAACAATCTTATTAGAGTTAGGCTTCATGATTAACCCCCACGAATTTGAATGGATCGTCAACCCGCAAGCACAACAACAACTAGCCAGCGCGATCGCCCAAGGAATAACACAATGGTTTAGTACTATCAGATAAACTCTTAGCCTTCTTCTTTGCGCCTTTGCGTCTTGGCACGACAAAAAACTAAAACTTAAGTTTTTAACTTTTAACTTTTAACTTTTGACTTTCCCAAAAGGCTTGCTGAATCCGCATCTAAAAACAATGTTGCCTGAGCTTGACTTCTAAGTATAGTAGCAGGACAACTCGTAGCGATCGCACCTTCTAAAGTCTGCTGTACTGCTTGAGCTTTATGTTTCCCAAGAGCAAAACAAAATATCTTTTGTGCTAAACAAATTGCTGGAATTGTTAATGTAAAAGCGTATTGCGGTACGGCTGCAATATTATTAAAATAACCTTGGTTAACTTGTTGCTGACGAGTAGATAATTCTAACTTTACAAGTTTTATATAGTCAGGATCTTGAAAATCTGCTACTGATGGTTCGTTAAAAGCCAAGTGTCCGTTGCCTCCCATTCCCAAACAACATAGATCGATAGGCTGAGACAATAATAACTTAGTATAGCGATCGCATTCTGCCAACGGTTGTACGGTATCGCCATCAATATAGTGAAATGCTGCTGGATGAACTTTCTCTTCGACTCGTTCGCGCAAGTAACGCCGAAAACTCGCCGGATGGTTAGCATCAATTCCTAAATATTCATCCAGATGGAAAAAGACAATTCGCGACCAGTCTATCTCACCTAAATTTACCAATTTTGAGAGAAATTCAATTTGAGAATTGCCAGTTGCTAATATTACCCTAGCAGTCTCTTGCTGCGTCAGTAAGTTTTGTAAATAGCGTTGCGTAATTTTAGCTGCGTCTGTGGTAAGTTCATCAGCGCGATCGTACAAACGTACTGTCAGCGCATCTACTGGAAAAATTTTAGCGAGTGTGTCGGTTTGGAAGTTGTGAGGAAGATCGGACATTTAAACAGCCTGACAAGCGTACCGCCACTCTATATATAACAGGGAGCAAGGAGTAGGGAGTAGACGATTTTTCAAGTTTGTTTGCTGCTATACGAATTGACTGATAGCTCGAACTTAATTTGTTTATGCCGAAATAGTGCTGCTTGACAAATTGCTAGAGGCGCAGTTTCACCGTAACCCCAAACACCATTTGGGATAAAGCTAGCAACAAAAGGTAATCCTGGTAACGAGTGTTCCTCAACGCGAAATAACTCAAAGTGGGGTGCGACTGAGTTTTCTAAATCCCAAGCTACCAATTCTAATGCAGCTCTGATATCTGTAGAATAAGGACGCACGAATAAATTGAATTTTTCTGCTATTAAACTATCTAAATCTACTAAAGAGTCAACTTTAATTGTTTCTAAGTCTTCAGGTTGTAATTCCGTTAGTTCAAATGTTTCTTCCATATTATTTACTACTAGTTTTAGTTTGGTATAATTTGGTATAGCGAATACAAGCAAGACTTATTGATAGGAGAATGTAGAGGATCGATCGCTAAAAAACAATCCCTCTATAGAGAGATTTTACTAGAAATATGCTGTGGAAAAAGCTGCGAATGTAGAGACGCTATGTATAACGCCTCCACAAATGTCTGTACGAGACTTAGATTTCTGCTACGGCTCTTTCAATTAACCGTCGTGCTAAGGTTTGGGTTCCTGTATGTTCGTAATAATTGGTCGAGACATCGAGAAAAGCAGCGAGGTAGTCTAATTTATCGTCAGCAACATCCATAAAACCTCGTAGATTGCTCACAACTTTCTGCGGTGTCAACCCACGAGAAACAACTAAATCACTCATCCAGCCCGTGACAGAGTTGAAACTTTCACCGATAAAGTTCAACTTACTGGCAGAATTATTCCCGGGAATATCGCTATTGATATTTTGGAAGGTAGAGTTTTGCTCTAATTCCTGGGGACTGATTCGATCTAAAGTTGCTAAAGCCATTTGGATAAAATCAGCACCAAAAGGAATCAAACCATCGACGCAAACTAAGGCTACCATACGCATCAAGGATTCGCCACTATAATCCGCCAGGGAAGTAACGAAATCACCAATACTATCGCCAGGAATACCATTAATTTGACAAAAAGCTAGCAACTCGACGACTAATTTCAAAGTTAGGTCGATAGTTTGAGCTTTATCAGCTTTAGGAGTGACTTTATTTAAGAAACCCAAAAGCGGAATTTTTTCTCCAACTTTATTCGCTAAAGCTGCTGCACCCAAAGCTTTATCAGTACTATCTACAGTTTGGTATAACCACATCGCCCTTTGATATCCTTGAGAGCGATCGTTGTAGAGATAAATTGCTCGTTCGCCAACTTGTTGAATAATACTTTCGTCAGTTTCGCCTGTAACGGTACGAATTGTATTTTCAAAACCAACTAAATTATTCCACTGCCCGGGAATCACAAAATCAAGCGATCGCAGCATGGAAACAGTCATATTATTGGTAGATAGTCCGTCCACCAACTCAATAATTGATTTGCTCATATCAATCTCCTTGATTAGTCATTTGTCATTTGTCATTTGCGATCGCGAAATGACTAATTCATTGCAATTTTGAGAGTCCATTGAGGTTGAATTTCTTTAACCACGCTTCGCGATCGCTAGCTGTAAAGGATGGATCGCGAGATAAAACTTTAACTTGATAGCGATCGCCGACTAATACTGCTGTTTGTGTCGTACCAACTTCTACGGCGGGATAACCGTTAATTTGTTTTGTACTCGTCTTAAATTTTGCTGCGGCAGTGGGCAAGCTTGTAGTATCAGAAATAGACAGCATTGCCAGATCTTTACCACCTCTCTTCAATTTTGCCTCAGCAAAACCTTTTTTCTCTTGGGTATAAACTCGTTGAAATTCACCGCTCGCAGCTGGGAAAAATCGATTGAACTCGCTGCCTTGAGTCGCTTCTTTGACTACTGCTTGACCGCTTTTTTGCCGATTGCTGACCTGTTGTGCTTGGTCAAACCGCCCTGGAGTTTCTGTAGCCGTACATGCTGTAGTAAATAGTAACAATGACAGCATTAACGCCACTAAAATTTTACGCCCTTGACGAAAAAACATAACGCCTCCTGCTCGATTCTTTACACTTATCATTTATTCTGGCGATCGCTTGCTTTAGTTTCGGAAGATTTTAGATGCGTTGGGCAATGACAGCGTAAAACGGATCTTTCACACCGACACCCAACCACTGAATGAAATTATTCGTGCCGGACTGATGGGTAATAACTTCGGGTTCGGAGAATCCTGGTATGGCTTGAAAATACTGTTTGACTAATTCTACCCGGCTCGACTCCGTTCCATCGCGCCAAGCTTGAATTGCTTTTTGGTAAAACATGCGGTTGGAAAAGCTGATAATCACAATTCCGCCTGGTTTAAGAATCCGATGAATCTCGTTAAACACTGCTTCCGGATACTGCAAGTATTGTATCGAAACAGTATTCAATACTGCGTCGAAATCTTGGTCTGGTAGCGGAAATTTAGGATTCTGATTCAAATTTTGCACGAAATAATGATGCAATCGAGGATTACGGGCTAGTTCCTCTTCATTCATCCCGTGTCCCTCTACATGAGCAAACTCCATTTCCTCTGGAAGGTGGGACACCCAGCTACTCATCATGTCGAAAATTCGGGTGTGGGGTTTGAGCCGTTCTCGATATAACTGAGTCAGTTGTTGAATAAAATTATCGTCTACATGGGTGACAAATCGCGGAAAAGAATAGAACTGCTGGTCGTTGGTATCGTCTAACTTGATCCGGTCGTGAGGGCGCAAAATCATAATTCGAGCGTTTAAATACCTCTACTCTTCTCAGTTTAGAAAAAATTACGAAGTGTAAAGCTATTCTTCCACCCATTTCTAACTAACGAATCGGGTTGTGGACGGTAACTAATTTCGTTCCATCAGGGAATGTTGCCTCTATCTGGACTTCATGCAACATCTCCGGTACTCCCTCCATGACTTCATCTCGCATCAAGAGAGTTGCACCAAAACTCATCAACTCGGCGACAGTGCGTCCTTCTCGCGCCCCTTCCAGAATAGCGGCAGAAATATACGCCACTGCCTCTGGATAGTTAAGTTTTAGTCCTCTAGTTTTACGGCGTTCTGCTACCAAAGCAGCGGTGAAGATGAGTAGTTTATCCTTTTCCTGCGGCGTAAGTTGCATTGAGTGTCCTTTTTATTGTTGCCAAACTCTAGGTAAACAGCTAGATCTGTCTAATAATGATAAGCGTAGTAACTGCCACACAGATGTAAACCAGTTTCGCACCTCAATTGAACTAGAGCCACGGTAGCGACATAATAATCCATGTGGAAGGCGAGTGGCTCCAGAATTCGGAATTCGGAATTCG
Source organism: Chroococcidiopsis sp. CCALA 051 (assembly GCF_003015105.1). NCBI lineage: Bacteria > Bacillati > Cyanobacteriota > Cyanophyceae > Chroococcidiopsidales > Chroococcidiopsidaceae > Chroococcidiopsis > Chroococcidiopsis sp. CCALA 051. The sequence goes on from NZ_PYCI01000008.1 coordinate 51,481, forward strand.
GAATTCGGAATTGCTCTCCCTTGTCCCCCTTGTCCCCGTAATTCTCTCACTTGCGCTACTAATTCCGGTGAGACTTCGCAGCCAATCCAAGCAAGAGTAGCAACAATAGAATGTCCGGCTAAACCGTGGGGACTATTGAGAACCGCTTCTTCTCCTGGCAACCATTGTCGGTCGATCCATAAAGGTTGTCCTTGTTGCCAGACTTCGGTATACGATCGCCATTCTCCTTGTAAAAATTTTTCTCCTCTAGCGCTGCGTCCAAATCTGGTAATTTCCCAACCCAACCAGCTACCACCTGGAGCTAATTCTACGCGCAAGTCTTGACGATAATTTGCGCCGTTAAAGACAATTGTTTCTTGCGGCAGCCACTCCAAACAAGCACCTTCATCAATCTGAATCTCGACTATTTGTCTAGCTTGTAAGCCGTTGCTGCGATAAATTTTACTCGCTGCTGTTGTCGTGACTAAAGCTTGCGATCGCGGTTGGAGTTGCAGGTTAATGGAAAGGCGATCGCCCCCCACAATTCCCCCAGCCGTGTGCAAGATAGCAGTATGGCATATGTCTCCTTCTGGGTAAAACGGACGCTGCACTTTTAACGGTGCTTGAACGCGATCGCTTATTGGTTGTGTCTTGCCATTGCGCAGAGCATACACAATATCTAAATTGCCATGCCAGGTAGAAGGAATAGTTTTTTCTTGATGCACGGAATTATTGTAGTTGGTCACTGGTCACTGGTCACTGGTTACTGACTCAAATGGCTCGTATTTTCCTCCCAGTGCTTCTACAATCGTTTGCGTATTGGCTGCCATCATTTTGATGTATGAATCTCCATTACTACCAGCAGCACCGATGGAGTCGGAATAGAGTTGGCGCGGTGCTAACTTGACTCCCGCCTCTTGAGCAACAGTAGTAATTAAAGCAGGATTAATTGTAGTTTCGGCAAAAATAGCGGGAACTCCAGCTTTTCTGACAGCTTCAACTAATTTTTGAACGGTCTGGGCGCTGGGTTGTTCTTCCGTACTGATGCCAATAAGAGTCCCGGCGATCGCCATTCCATAGGCGCGACCGAAGTATTGAAATGCATCGTGCGTCGTAACTAATTTTCGTCGTTCTGCGGGAATGGTTTGAATTTGCTGCGTCATCCATATATCTAATTTCTGCAACTGGGCGATCAGTTGTGCGGCATTTTGGGTAAACTTCTCTTTATCTTCTGGTGACAATTCAATCAAAGCATCGCGAATCCGGTTCACCATTTGAATTGAGTTTTCCACATCGCCCCAAACGTGAGGATCGGGGACGACTTCCCCTTTGCCTTTATCTAGCTGTAAAGGTTTCACAACTTCCCCTACAGCCAATTTACGCCCTTGCAATCCTGCCGCATTCATCAGCTTAATCAGTCCTGGTTCTAAGTTGTAGCCGTTATACAAAATCAAGTCTGCATCTTCCAACGCCTGACTATCGGCTGGTACTGGTTCGTAAACGTGGGGATCGTCCCCCGGCTGCAAAATTCCCCGCAGTTGAATTTCTTCTCCTCCTACCCGTTCTGCCAAGTCGTTAATGATGGTGCTAGTCGCCACCACTTGCGGCTTTTCTGTCCCCGGAGAGGTGCGGCTTGCATCTGGTTGGCTACAACTAGATAGAAGGGCAAGAGGCAAGAGGCAAATAAGAATTCGGAATTCGGAATTCGGAATTCGGAATTGAAGATTCTTGACTGCTGGTGGTTGGTGGTTGGTGGTTGGTGGTTGTTGCACCTGAAGCCCACCTGCTCCCCTGCTCCCCTGCTCCCTGCTCCCTGCTCTATCATCATTCCCGCTTATCATCAACATTATTTCCTTTTATAGATGTTTTCATATTCTTTTCATTTTTACAGTATGCTCAAAGTAGACAAAAAAAGTTAGTGTTATGAAAACTTTTAATTTGAAACTCCAGCCCAGAATAAATACTCATGGGTTTGTGTCAACTGCTGCGAACGTACAGAAAATGGATATGAATATCGCCAGCGCCGCAAATATTAATATCAGCCATTTAGGGGTGCAGTACCGCACGCAGGAAGCACTACGCGATGTTAACTGTACGGTGCGACCTGGAAGGCTGACCGGAGTTTTTGGTCCAAATGGTGCGGGTAAAAGTACTCTGATCAAAGCAATGTTGGGACTGGTTCCTCTGTCTAGCGGTAACGTGCTTTACCAGGGAAAGCCTTTGGTGCAGCAGTTGGAAAAAGTTGCATACGTTCCCCAGCGATCGCAAATTGACTGGACTTATCCTGCTACGGTGTGGGATGTGGTAATGATGGGCAGAGTCAAGAAAACGGGTTTATTTCAGCGTTTCTCTACTGTCAGCCGTAAAGTCGCCCAGTCTGCATTAGAACGGGTGGGAATGGACGCATATAAAAATCGTCCCATCGGACAGCTATCGGGAGGACAACAGCAACGGGTATTTTTAGCACGGGCTTTGACTCAAGAAGCCGAAATCTTTTGCTTTGACGAACCACTAGTAGGAATTGACCAAAAAACCCAAACTGTAATTTTTGATGTTTTCCACGAATTAGCCCAAGCTGGAAAAATCGTCTTAGTTGTGAATCACGACTTGGGAGAATCGATTCAGCACTTTGACGATTTGATTCTGCTCAATCGCGAGATAATTGCTACAGGCGATCGCGCTTCAGTGTTAACTGAAGATAATCTTTATCGCGCCTACAGTGGTAAAGTGATGTATTTTAGTGGAGCTGCTGCTTAATGCTTGAGGCACTCATTGAGCCGTTGCAGTATGGGTTCATGCAGCGATCGCTGATCGTGGCGATTCTTGTTGGTTTATTGTGTGCTGTCGTCGGCAGTTACTTGATGGTACAACGCTTAGCTTTGTTAGGAGATGCGATTAGTCACTCTGTACTACCAGGACTCGCGATCGCCTTTTTAGTTGGAGCAAATATTTTTGTTGGGGCGTTTATTGCTGGGGTAATGAGTACGCTGCTAATCGCTTGGATACGCACGCGATCGCCAATTAAAGAAGATGCAGCGATGGGAATAGTATTTTCAGCTTTTTTCGCCTTGGGAATTACCTTAATCACAACAATTCAGAAGCAAAATAAAATCGATCTGAATCACTTTTTATTTGGCAATATTCTCGGCGTGACATTTGATGATGTCCGCGATACGGCAATTATTGCCACTGTAGTATTAATTGTTGTTTTCCTCTTATACAAAGAACTCCTATTTTACACTTTCGATCCGCTAGGCGCTCAAGCTGCTGGCTTACCAGTGAATCAGCTAAATTTTGGTTTAATGTTGTTAATTGCTTTAACAATTGTCGCCAGCATGAAAGCAGTAGGCGTGATTTTAGTATTATCCCTCCTCATTACACCTGGGGCAACAGCTTATTTACTAGTCACTCGCTTGCATCAAGTGATGATTTTAGGTGCGGCGATTGGGATTGTTTCTAGTATTAGCGGCATGTATCTCAGTTACTTTTTTAACTTACCATCCGGTCCCGCGATCGTTTTAGTTGTTTCGGGATTATTTGCCTTAGCTTTTTTATTCAGTCCCAATTATGGGGTTTTTATGCGTTGGCGACAAGTGAAAACCAAGCAGTTGAGTAATGAATAATAGTAGAGTCAATTCTATCATTTGAATAATATATATCTTATAGGAGCGGACGGTTATGCGTCCCTACCTATGATATGTTCGTAATTGGTAATTGCTATACGAGCATTTTTTTATACTCTAGGTAAGATACATGGCTGACATTGTCGATATTGCTGTTGGTGCGGGTTCTTTCAATACTTTAGTAGCGGCAGTACAAGCAGCAGGGTTAGTAGACACCCTCAAAAGTCCTGGTCCCTTCACGGTGTTTGCACCTAACGACGAAGCATTTGCACAACTACCACCTGGAACTATTCAAACCTTACTACAAAACATTCCTCAATTAGCAAGAATTTTAACTTTCCATGTTGTTTCTGGTAAGTTGATGCAAGCTGACTTAGCAAAAGTCGATTCTGTCATTTCGGTGGAAGGTTCGCCAATTCCGATTAATTGTACTGATAGCTTTGAAGTCAAAAATGCCACAGTATTAGCACCAGATATTGAAGCTGATAACGGCGTGATTCATGTAATTAACCGCGTTATTTTAATGGGGTAATTTATATCTGTAGAGACGTTACATGTAACGTCTCTACATCAGGCGATCGACGTTTTAATATCTGCAACCAACTCATCAATTCTTTCTTTAGTCGTTCCCCAAGAACACATAAATCTTACACCACCAGCACCGATAAAAGTGTAGAATTGCCAGTTCTTAGCACGTAATTGATTAATAGTATGTTCTGATAACTGCACGAACACACCATTGACTTGTCTGGGAAATAGAATTTCTACACCTTCAATGTTTAAAAGTTGATTTTCTAAATATTCCGCACATTCATTAGCGTGACGCGCATTTCTTAACCAAGCACCTGATTCTAACAAACCCAGCCAAGGTGCGGAAATAAATCGCATTTTCGATGCTAATTGTCCCGCTTGCTTGCAGCGATAGGCAAAGTCTTCTGCTAAGCTTTTATTAAAGAAGATAATTGCTTCACCCATTGCCGTACCGTTCTTCGTTCCACAAAAACACAAGACATCAACGCCACTTTTCCAGGTAATTTCTGCTGGAGTTTTATTCATTGCGACGACAGCATTGGCAAAGCGTGCGCCATCCATATGAATTTTTAAGTCATATTTTTGGGCAACTGCTTTAATTGCTAAAAGTTCGTCGATAGAATATAAAGTTCCTAATTCTGTAGCTTGTGTCAAGCTAATAACTTTAGGTTTGGGAAAGTGAATATCTGCACGTTTGCTGACAATCGCTTCTACTGACGCTGGGTTTAGCTTACCCACTTCGCCTTTTGCTAGTAATAACTTAGAACCATTAGAAGCAAATTCTGGCGCGCCGCATTCATCGGTTTCAATATGTGCGACTTCGTGACAAATGACACTGTGGTAAGACTGACAAAGTGCAGCTAAAGATAGAGAATTAGCAGCCGTGCCGTTAAAGACGAAGAATACTTCGCAGTCAGTTTCAAAGATTTGCCGAAAATAATCGGAAGCTTTTTGCGTCCATTCATCGTTACCATATGCAGGCGAACTACCTGCATTCGCTTTCAGCATATATTCTAAAGCTTCTGGACAAATTCCAGAGTAGTTATCGCTGGCAAATTGTTCTGGGTTGTTTACCATAATCTATCTACATAATTAATGTTTTTTGCATCGATCGCAATGTCCGCAACCTGAAAATGGTAATTCTTGACTGAAACCAAAACATTTTAACAAATACTGCCAGCGACACTGTTTCGTTGTAAGATACTGAGTCATCTGCTGTACGGCAAGAAATTGTTTAGGTGGCTTTAGTTTAATTGGTTGACGGATCGTGTAATAAAATGGATCTTGCCAGTCTAACAAATTAGTGCTGTGGAGGAGAGATAACGCAATCGCACCATCAGAAAATTTTCGTGCTACAGCCTCCACTTCTCCTTTAACTGGAAGTTTTTTGGCTAATTGCTGTGCTACTAAATATTGCGATCGCATTTTATTTTCAAAAAATTGCTGACGCTGCTTATCTTCTGGATCTAACCATCCTGTAGGTTCGCTAATTAACGTCAATGCAATACTCGGTTTTCCATCTCTACCAGCACGCCCAACTTCCTGCACGTATTCTGATAATAATAAGGGAGAGTGGAAATGTATCACCCATCTCACATTAGGTTTATTAATCCCCATTCCGAACGCGCTGGTACAGACAACAAACTGCATTTCTCCATTTAACCAGCTAGCTTCAATTCTACGGCGTTCTGCTGGACTCAAACCCGCATGATAAGCCGCAGTCATATATCCTCGTTGCGTCAACCACTCTGCTAAACTTTCGCTATCGCGGCGGGTACGCACGTAAACTAACCCAGCTTCCCCCTGTTGTGACTGAATAAATTTCTCTAATTGTTGTTTCCGTCCTTTAGGTGTCCAAACTATTTTTACCTGAAGCTGGAGATTGGAACGGTAGGGATTTTGACGAAAAATTGCTGGTTGTTGTAGTTGTAAGACTTGCTGAATTGTCTGCTGAGTTGTCGGATCGGCAGTTGCAGTAAAAGCGGCGATCGCAATTTTTGTCCCAACTGGTTTAGACTGAAGTAAAGCCGATCGCACTGTACCCAAACGGCGATATGCAGGACGAAATGTATCGCCCCATTGAGATAAACAGTGAGCTTCATCTAAAATTAAAGTATCAATTTTTAATTGCGGTTGAGATAACCTTTCCCAAATCGGTTTGCTAAGTAAAGTTTCTGGCGATAAATAAAGTAGTTTTAATTGTTGCTGTTCTAATTGTTGTAAAGTTTTAAAACGGCTGTCTTTTGGTAGTTCACTGTGTAATAAAGCAGCAGGAAGATGGCGATCGCGCAATTCTTTAACTTGATTTTCCATCAACGCTACTAGAGGAGAAACGACTATAGTTAAACCTGTTTGTAGTAGTGCTGGAAGTTGAAAACAAATCGACTTACCTCCACCCGTAGGCATAATTATCAAAGTATCTTGCCCCGATAATATACTACGAATAATTTCCCCTTGAGGCGGGCGAAAATCTGCATATCCCCAGATTTTTTGTAAGGTAGCGCGAATATGTTGCCCAGATCCAGAGTCATGCATTGTTGTTCAGCAATTTTTTGACTCTGAATATAACTGTTAGTCGGTGAGGAAGCGATCGGTAATTTCACTGTAGAGACGTTACATGTAACGTCTCTACATTTATTAGGGGATTAAAGGGAGATCTAGCCCCCCTTTTTAAGGGGGGTTGGGGGGATCTCAACCACCCACCGCGATCGCCTCCTTACTCAATTTCTCATAAGCTGCCAAAATAACTTCCTCAGTTTCTGCCCAACCGATACACTGATCTGTCACTGAGATACCATATTTCAATTTTGACAAATCGCAAGGAATTGACTGATGACCCTCATACAAATGAGATTCTAACATCATTCCTAGAATTGATGTATTTCCTTCTACAATTTGCGCGATCGCATCGTTAAAAGCTACAGTTTGTAATTTGTAGTTTTTATTAGAGTTACCGTGACTGCAATCGATGACAATTCGTGGTGGTAAACCAGCCTCTTTTAACTTTTCTTCCACTTTCTTAACATGGGCAATCTCGTAATTAGGTTTGCCACCACCACCCCGTAAAATAATATGACCGTAAGCGTTTCCTTTTGTTTTAAAAACACTTACTCGTCCTCTTTGATCGATCCCCAGAAAATTGTGTGGCGTACTTGCTGCATGGAGGGCATTGAGAGCAACTTGAATCCCACCATCAGTCCCATTCTTAAATCCTACTGGCATTGATAGCCCGCTGGCAATTTCTCGGTGAGTTTGAGATTCAGTCGTTCTCGCCCCGATCGCCGCCCAAGACATGAGTTCGCTGATATACTGCGGTACTATTGGATCGAGTGCTTCTGTTGCCGCAGGAATGCCCATTTCTGCTAGCTTTAATGATAAGCTCCGGGCTAAATGCAAACCTTTTTCAATATGGAAAGAATCATCCATATCGGGATCGTTAATTAACCCTTTCCATCCTACTGTCGTGCGAGGTTTTTCAAAATACACGCGCATGATCAGCAGTAATTTATCTTGAACTTTATCTGCTAAATTTTTTAATTTCCCTGCATACTCTTCTGCTGCTGCAACATCGTGAATAGAACAGGGACCAACTACAATAAACTTTCTATTATCTATACCATCTAATATATTTTCTAATTCTTTCCGAAAGCGGAGGACAGTTTTTTCTGCTTTTTCCGTCAAGGGTAATTTTGTTTTTAATTCTTTCGGGGTAATTAAGATATGTGAATTATCAATGCGGATATCGGCAATACGATCGTGCATAGTAAAAATTACCTATTTTGAAGAACGACTACAGATAAAACCAATATTCAGTATAGTATTTTCTAAATAGAGGCAGACGAAACAATTTGGGAGAAAAACTCCCTTAAGCGTTCTAGATGGTCTAAAAAAAGACTACACCAGGAGCGATCGCGATTTCCACATCCCTGTCATTACCTGTCATAAACCTAAACAGTAGCGCACGGCTGCCTCCACTTGCCAAATCAACGCCGGATCTCAAAATTGCGTAATCCTTCTGGTGTTTCGTACTCAACCGCCACGTCTTTAACAACAGCAAGCGGGTTTCCCTGGCGACACCACGCGATCGCCTCTTCTACTAATTCTCTCGTTCCTTCAAATACGGCTTCCACTCGTCCGTCAGGTAAGTTTCGCACCCAGCCATGTAACCCCATCTCAGCAGCCATCTCAGCCGTTGACATTCGGTAGCCTACTCCTTGAACTCTACCAGAAACGAATACATGGGCGCGAAGTCGATCTTGCATTATAAAGTCAAAAGTCAAAAAGCTGAGACACAGTATATCTGATGCTGGTTAATTGCATAGTGCAAAATTAGATATGCAATAGTTTAGAGCGACAAAAATGGCGCTAACTGAGAAGCTAACGCCAAACGAAGCCTTACTTGGTTCATTCTAAGCAAAAATGGTGCTGCAATCTAGCTCAAACTCAAGACGACGGTTTTAGTCATCATCATCGTCATCATCATCATCGTCATCGCGTTTACGGCTTCTATATCTGCGATCGTCATCGTCGTCATCGTCGTCATCATCGCGCCTTCTGGATCTGCGATCGTCGTCTCTGTATCTGCGATCGTCATCGTCGTCATCATCGCGCCTTCTGGATGTGCGATCGTCGTCTCTGTATTTGCGATCGTCATTATCATCGCGGCGGTCTTGCGGAAAGCCAGGAATATTTTTGAGAAAATCGCCTATCTCCATAAAAACTCCTTGGGAGATCGATTAAGAGTATTCTCTAACAACTTGCCATGATTAAATCAAAAGAATTTTTAATAACAAAGCGATAGTTGTATTTAGGATTTTTTATCACAAAAGACGTATAAACAGGGCTGCGTACCGCTCGAAACTAAACTTTATAGCTTTATTAAGCTAACAAAATAGCGCTAGTTGAGTTACTAACGCTAATCTAGATTTCGTGAGTCAACTTAGCACTTACTTACAATTGCAAGTTCACAAATTTGCTATTTCCCGTTTTGTGAATGACTGGCTAATTTGCCATCAAAATTCATATTAATCGTCATCGTCATCGTCGCGATCGCGGGATCGATATTCCCGATCGTCATCATCATCCCGACTGCGACTTCTATACTCTCGATCGTCATCGTCATCGTCGCGATCGCGCCTTCTATATTTGCGATCGTTGTCGTCTTCATCCTCTTCGTCGTACCGATCTCTATATTCTCGTTCTTCTTCTACCCGCGAACGATATCTGTACTCGCGATCGTCGTCCTCATCTTCATCGCGATTGCGATATCTGCGATCGTCGTCGTCATTGCGATCTCGATAGTCTCGATCGTCATCTCGTCTGCGATCGCCTACACCAGGAATGTTTTTAAAAAAATCGCCTATACCCATAATCTCTCTCCTAACGGTCGAGCAAGATTTTTTTACTGAATTAATCCGTAGTCTGTCACAGAAGTTTTGATTGCTATCTCCTCCAAGAGTTATAAATAGCGATCGGTAAATAGAATGAGATCGAACGGGGAGAAGGGTTAACTTACAACTACCAACTACCAATTACCAATTACCCCAATACATCCTGTTTATCAGCCAAAGATTCTTGTTTGGCAGAAATGCTAGGATCTTCGCTTAAATCTTGTCGCTCGCTCAATTTTTCTCTAAATTCGTTAATTACACCTCCGTGTAAAAGGATATGAATTTGACGCAGGCTGATGCTGTGAGTCATTTCATAAACAAGATTTTTTGTCTTATTTTTAGCCACAATTGGTTGTCCAGAAGTTAAGGCATCGCGCAATCCTACAATTTCGATTTCATCATTGCGATCGATAGTATCGTAATCATCAGAATTGACAAATTCTAGCGGCATAATGCCGAAATTAACTAAATTTTGCCACCCAATTCGAGCGTAGGACTTAGCTAACACCGCTACTTGTCCTAAATATTTGGGTGCGATCGCGGCGTGTTCTCGACTCGAACCTTGGGCATAGTTGTCGCCTGCAACGATGACATGACCGCCATATTCTTTCTGAGCAACTTTAGCTCGCTCCGCAAAAGTTTCATCTACCATATAGTAGACAAACTGACTGATCCCAGGAATGTTACTCCGAAATGGTAGTACCCGCGCCCCTGCCGGCATAATTTCATCAGTAGAAATATTGTTACCAACTTTAAGTAAAACGGGAGTAGTAACCCGATTTGGTAATTCTGGAAAATCTGGTAGAGATTTAATATTTGGTCCTTTTTCTAACTGAATCTGACTCCCATCTGTAGGAGGTGATACGAGCATTTCTGTATTAATGATCTCTTTTTCTGGAGCGACAAATTGAGGATAATTCATGCCGTAGATTTGTTCTAAATCTCGCGGATCTGTAATTACTCCCGTTAAAGCTGCCGCTGCTGCTGTTTCAGGACTGCACAAATATACCTGGTCGTCAGCAGTTCCAGATCGCCCAGGAAAATTGCGGGGAAACGTGCGTAAAGAAATTTGATTCGAGGCGGGGGCTTGTCCCATACCAATACAACCGAGACAACCCGCTTGATGAAACCGCGCCCCAGCGTGAATTAGATCTAAGAAAGTTGTTCCCATCGCAGCTAAATTCTCGATTCCCTGGCGCGAGGTAGGATTAACGTCAAAGGAAACGCGATCGCTTGCTGTTTTACCTTTGACAATTTGACTCACAATCCAAAAATCTCGTATGCCTGGATTTGCGGAAGAACCAATTACCACTTGCTGTACCGATCTGCCTTGCACTTCTCGCACGGGGACGACATTACCAGGACTGCTGGGACAAGCAATTAAAGGGACTAATTCAGATAAATTAATTTCGTCATGAAGGTCGTATTCTGCGCCAGCATCGGCGATCAGTTCTACCCAATCTTCACCCCGTCCTTGGGAAGCTAAAAACCGTTTTACCTCAGCATCGGATGGAAATACCGTCGTTGTCGCCCCCATTTCCGTACCCATGTTGGCAATAACGTGCCGATCCATTGCACTCAAGTTTTCCAGCCCCGATCCGTAGTACTCGATAATTGTATTGCGACAGCCGTGGACATCGTAGCGCCGCAGCATCTCTAGCACGACATCTTTGGCGCTTACCCAGTCGGGCAACTTTCCGGTTAGCTTCACGCCCAAAACTTTTGGCATTTTAAGATACATCGGTTCCCCTGCCATCGCCATAGCTACGTCAATTCCACCCGCGCCGAAAGCTAACATTCCCAAAGAACCAGCGGCGGGGGTGTGGCTGTCGGAACCGATCAGAGTTTTCCCAGGAATACCGAATCGTTCCATGTGGACGGGATGACTGACACCATTTCCAGGGCGACTGTACCAAATACCAAATCGCTGACAGGCAGAACGCAGAAATAAATGGTCGTCGGCGTTTTTGTAATCTGTTTGTAATAAATTGTGGTCTACATATTGGGTAGAAAGTTCGGTTTTGACGCGATCGATTCCTAAAGCTTCCAACTCCAGCATCACCATCGTACCCGTAGCATCTTGGGTCAGAGACTGATCGATTTTCAGACCAATCTCCTGCCCTGGAATCATTTTTCCCTCAATTAAATGAGACTGGATCAGCTTTTGAGTGACGTTCATTGGTATCATGGCTCCTATGAAAAAGTCAAAATTTAAAAGCTAAAAGTCAAAAATTAGAAACTTGTATCTGGTGCAACTTTTAGTTAATGAATGGGAAGAATTAAATATAAACTTTGTTTCTTCTTTGCCTGCTATTTTCTGTCGATTCATACTACTTAGCAGTTACAGTTATTAATATATGCAAAAGTATATTCAGGCGATCGCGCATCTTCTCAAGGTAAGATTTTCTGTTATTTCCGCTTTTTTCAGTCGGCTATATGTTGTAGTTTTGAGTTTAATTTATGCAGTCATATCACTACAGTTCGATCGGCTGGGAAGGCAAAATTCAGCGCAGATCGTGTTAACTATGATACATTTACTCGATCGCGATCGCCCTGAGAATAATTTCAACCTTTTATTCGCTTGAGTATGAGTAGCACGTCAGAAGAACAGCAATTCGTAGCGCGATCGCCTGTTAGTGAAGATTATCCCCTCAGTGCTGTCCCCGCCTCAGCACGCAAATCAATTTGGTCTTTAGCTCCCTTGCTGATGGGTTTTACCTTATACTCAGGAACGTTATTTGCTGGGGGTAGGGTAGGTCCATCGTTTCGATTTTTCCCCGATCTTGTCTCGCTGATTGTCATCGGCAATTTAATTTTAGGCATCTACGCGAGTCTACTAGCTTATATTTCTGCCAAGACAGGTCTGAGTACGGTCTTGATGTCGCGGTTCAGTTTTGGCAATGTGGGTTCTCGTTGGGTTGATTTTCTGCTTGGGTTTACCCAAATTGGTTGGTATGCTTGGGGATCGGCGCTGATGGCAGAGTTAGCAAATAAGCTTTTAGGCGTTCCGGCTGGCTGGAATTGGCTGATTATTCTATTTTTTACTTATTTCTTTTGTTCTACAGCGTATATTGGCTATCGGGCGATGGATTGGCTGAGTCGAATTGCCGTCCCAGCAATGTTAATTTTAATGGTTTGGAGTTTGGCGATCGCCACCACGAAAGTCGGAGGGTTTACAGGGTTGCAGGCGATCGTCCCTAAAGAACCCATGCCAATCGGTGAAGCTATTACAATTATTGTCGGGACGTTTATTTCAGGCGGAACTCAAGCCACTAACTGGAGCCGATTTGCCAATTCGGGGCGCACGGCATGGATAAGTACCCTCACTGCCTTTTTCTTTGCCAATGGCTTACTCATATTTAGCGGTGCATTCTGCGCTCTAGTTTACGGTAATGAAGACATCGTACAAGTCATGGCGCAACAAGGATTGCTATTTTGGGGTTTGGTGCTGTTGTTCTTAAATATGTGGACGACACAAGACAACACCATCTATGCATTCTCGGTTGCAGGCGCGCATATGTTCCGTACTAACAAACGGACGGCTTTCGTGTTGGGTGGTGCGACTGTTGCTTTAGTGTTAGCCTGGGGCGGAATTTACAATTTACTCGTCCCCTACCTCATTTTACTAGGAACGTTTATTCCTCCCATTGGTGGGGTCATAATGGCAGATTACTGGTTGCATCATAAAGGACATTTCCCTGCACTAACAGAGAAACAGCCTGCATTTAATTGGGCGGGAATTATTGCTTACGTGTTAGCGAGTGCAGTCGCCTACTTCTCTCCAGGTGTCAAGCCCATTAACGGCATTATTGCAGCTGCGATCGCCTATTTTATTTTGAGTAAATTTCTGATGCCCAAAAACAACAGAGTGAAGGAATGATTCTGAAAATTTAGCGGCTAGCTTTCGATTCTTCGCCATTTTTTCTATTCAAATTTGGAATTGCTAATTGTTCTCCACTAAAAGGGCGATTTCTGATAACGTTTCTCTTTGCGATCGCCAATATATTTGTAGGGGCGCACGGCTGTGCGCCCCTACTCGCCTATCTCATTCAATTGAAAATGGCTATGATATATAATCCTTGATTTCCTCCGTCTATACGTAAATCCACGGAAGAAGTTTTAAAAGTAAATTAGCCTGAAATAAAGTTATCGGTGAAAACTCGCTTGGATATCCTGTATTACTCAAGTTAGCTTTTATTTGAAATTTAGATTACTGAACTGTAGTATCTCAAAACCTTAATAACTTTGTAAAGATTCGCGTTGTACTGAGAACTTATAACTTGGTATTTCAGGAATTTTTACCCGAACTATTCTCTCTACTATTTTTGAGTTATGCAAGAGCGACTTATTGAAACCTCGGAAAATCTAGATTTAGATTTTTCAAAATTATGGATAATTTTAAAACGCCGTTGGCTACCTGGTACGGGCGTGTTTACTGCCATTCTGGGTTTAGCAATTATAGCTGTCTGCTTGCAGAAACCCGTTTATGAAGCGACGGGGAAACTGATCGTTAAGAAAAACGATCAAACGGCTGCTCTCACAGGTTTGGGACAGGGAATCGGAGACTTAGAAGGCTTAAATCTTCAGAGTAATCCTGTCAATACTGAAATTGAAGTCGTGCGCTCTATTCCCCTCTTACAAAAAACTATAGCTGCACTCAATCTCAAAGACGATCGCACAAGTGAACCACTTAAGCCAGCAGATATTATTGGCAAGCTAAAGTTGAAAAATATTGGTGGCACTGATGTGATGCAAGTGACGTATAAAAGCATCAGTCCTGATGAAGCTGCTGCCGTCGTCAATAAATTGATGAACGTTTATTTAGAAAACAATATTCAAACTAATCGAGTTACGGCAACAGCAGCCGGAGATTTTATTGCTAAGCAAATTCCTGATGTTGAAGCCCGCGTGCGTCGAGCCGAAAGCGCTCTGCGTCGCTTTAAAGAACAGAATCACCTAATTGCATTAGAAGTAGAGGCACAAGGTGCAGTCACGGTTATCCAAACTTTAGAAGGACAAATCGCCCAGGTTCGAGCAGAATTGGCAAATGCTAATACTAAGCTGGCAAAACTGCGCCAACAAGTCGGTATGGATACAGATACTAGCTTGAACCTCAACGCGCTCAATCAGGCTCGCGGCGTGCAAAGAGTTTTAACAGAATATCAAAAAACCGAAGCCGAACTAGCACAACTGCGGACGCGCTATGCCGAAACCTATCCAGGAATTTCCAATCTCAAGCAAAAGAGAACAGCTCTCAAAGCCTTACTCAGCCAACGGATCTCACAGGCTGTAGGAAAGACGCGAACCCTAGCTGATGGTAAGTTACAAATCGGTGAAAGTAAACAGAAACTAACTGAGGCATATATTCAGCTAGAAGTAGAGCGTCTGGGTTTAGCAAGTCGTTTAGCTTCTTTATCGGGTGAATACAACCTCTATAAACAAAGAGCTAACATTCTGCCCAAATTAGAACAGCAACAACGGGAACTCGAAAGACAACTCAAAGCGGCTCAATCGACATACGAAATTCTGCTGCAAAAGCTGCAAGAGGTGAGAGTAGCAGAGAATCAAAATATGGGTAACGCTCGGATTATTGAATCTGCATTAGCTCCCGAAAAAGCTTTGTTGTTCAAACCGATGATAATTTTGGCAGCAGGTATATTGTTGAGCGTAGTGTTGTCAAGCGGTACGGTTGCAGTCTTAGAAATTAAGGATACATCGGTCAAAACTCTGAAGGAAGCAAGAGAGTTATTTGGCTATACCTTTTTAGGAGCTATTCCTTCTCTGACAAAGAAAGCTGCTGCCGATGGAAAAAGTGCGGAGGCAACTACGATCGCCCTCCCAGTCAGAGACACTCCGCGTGCGCCAATTGCGGAAGCTTTTCGGATGCTTCAGGCTAACTTAAAATTTTCCAGTTCGGATAAATTGAAAGTGATTTTAGTCACTAGCTCTGTCCCTGGAGAAGGTAAATCTACGGTTTCTGCTAATTTAGGAGCGGCGATCGCCCAACTGGGAAACAGAGTCTTAATTGTTGATGCAGACATGCGCCGTCCCAGACAACACCACATTTGGGAGAAAGCTAATACAGAAGGATTAAGCGATGCGATCGTCGGTCAAGTAGATTACCAGTCTGCAATTAAAGAAGTTCTGCCTAAATTGCATATTCTCACAGCTGGTGCGACTCCTCCCAACCCCGTAGCACTGCTCGATTCCGTGCAAATAACTTCCTTAATCGATAATTTTGCTAAATCGTTTGATTTTGTAATTATTGATGCTCCTCCAGTTTTAGTAGCTGCTGATGCTCTCATGTTGGGTAAGATGACAGATGGTTTATTGATGGTAGCAAGACCTGGTGTTGTGAGTTCTAATACTGCTACTACTGCTAGAGATTTGTTGCAGTCTTCCGGTCAGAAAGTCTTGGGTTTAGTGGTCAATGGCGTGATTTTGGAAAATGAATCTGATAGTTATTACTACTATGTGAAGGACTATTACATGGAGGAGGATTCCACTAGTCGTCAGCGTTCTACAGCTAATCGTAAGGCAGCATCATAACTCAGATTTGTATGTTCAAATCTATTGTGTCAATCCGCGAAAGATTTAGCCCTCAGTTACGTAAAGTTGCGGTAAATACTAGTTGGCTGTTTGCTGACCGTATCCTTCGCATGGGTGTTGGGCTTTTTGTAGGTGTGTGGGTAGCTCGTTATTTGGGAACTCAGCAATTTGGGCTATTAAACTATGCCACTGCTTTCGTAGCTTTGCTAACTCCATTTGCAACTTTAGGTTTGGACAACATAGTAATTCGTGAAATTGTACGTGATTCTTCATATAAGGATGAAATTCTTGGTACTACTTTCTTTCTCAAACTTCTTGGTGGAATTGTATTAGTTGTACTATCAATTTTTAGCATTTCGTTGTTACGTTCAGGAGATCGGCTAACTTCTTGGGTAGTCAGTGTTTTATCAGCTGGAGTAATTTTTCAGGCTTTTGACACCATTGATTTACAATTTCAGGCGCAGGTTCAATCAAAATATACGGTTATTGCTAAGAATCTAGCGTTTATCGTTATCACCCTTGTCAAGTTAACTTTAATTCAAATCAATGCATCTCTAATAGCTTTTGCTTGGGTAGTTTTGCTAGAAAGCGGGTTAGGTGCAATTGGGTTAGCGATCAACTACCGAATGCAAGGATATAGCTTTTGGGCTTGGCGTTGGAGCCTTACCCGTGCGATCGCCTTACTTAAAGAAAGTTGGGCGCTGATGCTTTCGGGACTGACGATTATGATTTATATGCGAATCGACCAGATTATGCTGGGACAGATGATCGACGATCGCGCCGTCGGGCTTTACTCAGCAGCTACTCGGATCTCTGAAGTCTGGTATTTCATTCCCACAGCTATCGCCTCTTCTATGTTTCCCACTATTGTCGAAGCAAAGGGAATAAGTGAAAGTCTTTACTACCAGCGCATAAAACAGCTATTGCGGCTGATGGTATTTTTATCCACAGCGATCGCAATACCTATGACATTTCTATCGAAAACCTTCGTGGTAGGGTTGTTCGGTCAAGAATATATTGCAGCCAGTTCTATTCTTGCAATCCATATTTGGGCATCTCTATTCGTCTTTATGGGTGTTGCTACTTCTCCTTGGTTTATTACCGAGGGCTTGACAAAGCTTTCCTTGCAAAGAACACTGATTGGTGCGATCGCCAATGTGTTACTGAATTTTCTCTTAATTCCTACTTACTCTGGGAATGGTGCAGCGATCGCTACTGTTATTTCCTATGCTTTTGCTGCCTTTATTGCAAATTTATTTAATCAAAAAACAAGAAACATGTTTTTTATCCAATTCAAAGCACTTATTTTAATCAATTGAAACCAATGGGCGTAAAACGTATCCTAAAGAATATTCTTCCTATCAAAATTTTGAGCTTGCTACAAAAATTGAAAAAACAGCTAAATAACAACTATGTTAATAAATCATATTCGCAAGAAGGAGAAGATTTAATTTTAAATAAAATATTTGAATGCAAGCAAAATGGATTTTACGTTGATGTAGGTGCGCATCATCCAAAAAGATTTTCAAACACCTATTTATTTTACCAAAAAGGATGGAACGGAATTAATATTGATGCGATGCCAGGTAGTATGAATCTATTTAAAAAATATAGACCAAGAGATATTAATATAGAGGCAGCTATTGCTAAAGAAAAAACCGAAATGTCTTTCTTTATGTTTGATGAACCTGCTCTTAACACCTTTGATAGAAATCTAGCTGCTGAAAGGATTGCTCATGGCTGGAAACTTCTTAAAGAGCAAAGTGCGATCGCTACACCTCTGAAAGAAATACTGAATAGTAATTTAGTATCTCAACAAAAAATAGATTTTATGTCAATTGATGTGGAGGGATTGGATTTAGAAGTACTTTATTCAAACGATTGGCAAGCTTTTAAACCAGAATATATTTTAATTGAATGTTTGAATTTAAGTATCACCAAGCTATCAACCAATGAAACATATCAATTTCTCATTCAACAAGGATACGAACTCTTTGCGAAAACTTGTAGAACTTTGATATTTAAAACCTCTGGTTTGTAATTATGAGTAATTGGCAATTAAAAACACCCGTTGTTTTTATTATCTTTAATCGACCTGATACTACTGCTAAAGTTTTTGAGGTAATTCGTCAAGTCAAACCTCCTCAGCTTTTTGTCATTGCTGACGGCGCTCGTCATGATAAACCTGGTGAAGCTGAAAAGTGTGCTGCTGCCCGTGCAATTATTGAGCAAGTTGACTGGAAGTGTGAGGTTATCAAGAATTACACTAATACTAATATGGGATGCCAGTATCGTGTTTCTAGTGGACTAAACTGGGTTTTTAGTAAGACAGAAGAAGCAATCATTCTTGAAGATGATTGTCTACCTCATCCTACTTTTTTTCAATACTGTGAAGAACTTCTTGAATACTATCGATATGATAGACGAATTATGTCTATTGCAGGAGTCAATTTTCAAGCTGGACAGCAAAGAACTGAGTATAGCTATTATGTTTCTCTCTATCATGATTGCTGGGGTTGGGCAACCTGGAAGCGAGCATGGCAATATTTCGACTTTGATATGAAGCTATGGTCAATGATTAAAAATAGTGGAATTCTTACAGATAAACTATCAAGTTGTCAAGCAGCTAAATACTGGAATCATACTTTTCATTCAACTTATAACGGGCAGATTAATAGTTGGTTCTTTCGTTGGCTATTTTCTTGCTGGATGCAAAGTGGTTTAGGTATCTTTCCTAATGTAAATTTAATTTCAAATATTGGTTTTGGACGAGCAGCAACTCATACAACAAGCTATAGTCCATATTCTAATATGAAAATAGGAGAAATTCAGTTTCCGCTCAAACACCCACCATATGTATTACAGAACTTAGACGCAGACAAATTTACTCAGAAAACAAGATTTAACGCGCCTATCTGGAGTCGTGCTATAGCAAAATTACAAAAAATTCTTTATAAGGTGTAAAAATCCAATCGAGGTAAATTATGCTATTTGAAATAAAAGATACAGGTTCATTCATAAATATTTTATCTAGACTGATTAAGTATAAACCTAAAAATATCATAACTTACTACTTGCGTTTTATCTACAATTGGTGTATCAACAAAACTCAATTCAGAAATTTTACTCAAGGTGAGCTTTCTCATGTTGCTAATTCATTAATTGAACCTAATGTTACAATTTACAAGCGAGTCAGGATTTCTAATTCTCAAATTGGTTCTTTTACTTATATTTGTCAAAATACCGTAATTGATAGAGCAAGTATAGGTAAATTTTGTTCTATTGCTTCAGATTGCAAAATTGGTTTAGGCAGTCATCCTACCAGAAGCTTTGTTTCAACTCATCCAATCTTTTTTTCAACTCGAAAACAAGCAGGATTAACATTTTCAGACAAAGACTATTTCAAAGAGTGCGATCTTATTACTATAGGAAATGATGTATGGATTGGTACTAACACTATCATTTTAGATGGCGTAAGTATAGGTGATGGAGCAATAATTGCTGCTGGTGCAGTTGTCACTAAAGATGTTGCGGCATACGCAATTTATGGAGGGGTTCCAGCAAAGCTTATTCGTTACAGATTTGAAAAAGAAGTAGTGGATTTTCTTCTAAAGTTCAAATGGTGGCTAAAAGACGAAGAGTGGTTGAAGCAAAACTTTAAAGATTTTCATGACATCAGTAAGTTTCAACAAGCACATGAGTAAGTAGAAAACATTCTATTTCACTAGTTGGGTATTAAAAACCTACTAACGAAACTAGTTTTAGCAATCAACCTAGTTTTTAATTTTTTCTATTTCCATCCTATAAAATGTTTAATAAAACACATCTCAACTTCATAAAAAATGTTTTCATCGTATTCACTTTGTGCATTTTTATGGGAATTTCCTTAGAAAAATCAGAACCTGGTACTAGATTATTAGAATCTTACAATCCATTAATGAGTTTAATCAACTATAGTATTTACATAATAGGAATTTTATTGGCAAGTTTTAAATACAGACAAGTACTAAATTTAATTTTTAAAGACATTTTTTTATGCGTGCTTCTTATCCTAGCGCTTTTTTCTACAATCTGGTCAGAAGTACCTACATCTACTTTTTTACATAGTATTTCACTCTTAGCAATAACACTTTATGGCGTTTACTTTGGTAGTAGTTATAGCTTAAATGAAATGCTTAGGCTGTTTCGCTGGTCGCTTGCAATTATAGCGATATTAGGCTTATTACTTGCTCTATTTATGCCAGTTAATGCCTTTATGATTGATTTGCGTACCGGATTGCGTTTTCAAGGCTTATTAAGTCATCCAACAAATTGCGGACGAATTATGGTACTCAGTATAGTTCTATGGTTAATTCATGCGTTGCATACAAAACGTTATAGAGTCCTCAGTTGGAGCGTCGTTGCCATATGTACAATTTCGTTAGTAATCACAAATACTGTCAGCGCTTATTTATCACTATTGGGGATTTTAATTATTTTATTACTGTTGCGAACTCTCAAAACGAAAAACGTTGTTCTAATTTTATTTGTTCTATTTTTTATTACTTCAGTAATTACTCTATTATCTACAAATTATGAAACTGTTCTAGATTTTTTTCGCCGCGATACTACAGGTACTGGACGGACAATTCTCTGGGAAATGGTTTGGGAAAAAATTATGGAGCATCCAGTATTAGGTTACGGACTGAATGCTTTTTGGACGGGTTTGGATGGTCCTTGTGCTGATATCTGGCAAAGAATGAGATGGCAAGCACCCCACGCTCACAATGGGTTATTAGATGTAGGTTTACAATTAGGCTTTCTTGGTATGTCAGCTTTATTAATATCATTAGTTAGAAATGTTTTTATAGCTATAGTTGAGTTAAAACGATCGAGCAAACTTGAATCTATTTTACCGATAATTCTTATTGCTTTTATCATCATTTCTAACTTAACTGACGTTGGAGTCTTGTCTGCAAGACAAAGTATTATTTGGTTTTTGTACGTCTATATATCCACTTATTTAAGTAAATGTATTCTTAATAAACGTAAAAAATACAAAAGATATCAAGAGATAGCCGAGATATACACGCCTTTTAACACTAACTGAATTTATGTCAAATTTTTACTATCCACGTCAAGCAAAACTAAATTTAACTTAGAGGCTAGCTATTCGATGTCTGAGGATATTTTGTTGAAAGCTAAAAATAATTCATTTCTACCCTTAGTTAGTATTATTACCCCGTCATATAATCAAGGAAAGTTTATTAGAAAGACGATTGAAAGCGTTCTAACGCAGAATTACGAGAAAATTGAGTATTGGGTAATCGATGGAGGTAGCACAGATGAAACAATATCTATTTTAAAAGAATACGAAAGCGATCCGCGCTTTCATTGGATAAGTGAAAGCGATCGCGGTCAGAGTGATGCTATTAACAAAGGACTTGCTAAAATTAAAGGAGAAATTTTTTCTTGGCTTAATTCTGATGATGTTCTAGCTCAGAATGCACTTTTTAAAGTAGTTTCTGCATGGCTGGAAGCTGAGCAACCTAGTATTATTTATGGATTAGCCAGATTTATTGATGAACGCGATAACGATCTTGGTCTATGTCCTCGCCAGTGTCCAGATATGACACTTGAAAAAATTCTAGCTTGGAAATATCACTTACCGCAACCAGCTGTGTTTGCTCCCGTAGAGTACGTTCGTGAAGTTGGAGGAATAGATTTATCACTTCACTATGCAATGGACTTTGACTTATGGATTAAGTTAGCTGAAAAAATACCGTTAAAACATATTTCTTATAACTTAGCTCTATTTCGTCTACATTCAGCATCGAAAACATTTACTATCACTACAAGCTTGGTAAATGATATTGCAGAAGTCTTAAGTAGAGCTAAGACAAGAGGAATTTTAGATGATAAACAAGCACAAAGTTGCGTGAATCTTTTGTCTGCCAAAATGTATATGGAGATGGGAGATTTTTCTACAGCACTGGTTAAACTTAAGTCCGCAGTAATGAGTAATCCCTCTGTTACTTTAGAATCAGCAACTTTATTAGTAAGGTGTGTAACTCGTTTTCTCATAGGTGAGAAGAAATGGTTACAGTTGCGGTTTATTTTGATGAAATTTTTTGAAGTCAACAAAAGTTTGAAAAATAACTGTTGAGGACGATTTTTGCTGTATAACTATATTTGTATCAACGTACTCACAAAGATACAATTTTATGTGTATCAACTTAACAGACATCTAAAATTTCTCAAAAAAAACATCGGAGTATATTAGTGAAAATTGCTATTGATGCTAGGCATATTTCTAAAGGCGGTATTGGAGAATATATCAGAGAAATTTTAACGAGAATAACTCATAAAACAAATCTAAGTTTTGTGATTATAGCAATTAACGAGGAAGACTTAAGCACAATTAAAGCTCTTAAACCAGAGGGTGTGAATGTAATTAGAGGACCAAAAATGTTCTCTATAAGGGAACAGATATGGTTGAAAAGCTTTTGCCGAAAATACAGACCAGATATATTTTTTAGTCCTCATGTAACTTTTCCTATTTTTTCATCTTGTTCAACAGTTCTCACTGTGCATGACACAATTTGGCTAAATTATCCTCAATATGCTACCTCTCAGTTAGCTCGATTGTACTTCTTAGTCATGCTGAAACTAGCAGCTTGGAAGTGTAAAAGAATTATTTGTATTTCAAAAAGTACTGCATCAGATTTTTCCCATTGGACAGGTGTAAATTCTAATCGAATAGAAATAATTTATAACGGAGTCAACCTAACAGGCGAACATCCTAATCTATCACAACAGATCGATCCACCCTACTTTGTTTACGTTGGGAATTGGAAACCTTGGAAGCGAGTACCTGATTTGATAGCAGCATTTGAATTAGTAAATGCAGCTTGTGCAAATCAGAAAGTTCGTCCGAAATTGATTCTTGCAGGTAGGCATAACTATAACCATTCAGATGACATAGCTTCTAGAATTCAATCCTCCACCGCAAAAGAATACATTCAGGTGCTTGGTGAGTTGAATAGAGGTCAATTAAATAGTCTCATTGCTGGTTCAATAGCTTTAGTTAATCCATCTGAATACGAAGGGTTTGGGTTAACTCTTGTAGAAGCAATGGCGCTAGGAACTCCTGTCATAGCAGCTAGTGGTGGTTCAGTACCAGAAGTTATGGGTAACGCAGGAATTTTAGTTCAACCCAGAGATGTCAATAGTTTAAGTCATGCAATGTTATCGGTGATGAACAATGCAGAATTACGAAATACTTTAACAAAGTATGGAAAAACTAAGGTAAACGAATTTAGCTGGGACAAGACTGCACAACTTACGTTGAATGTTTTATTAAATGCAGGCAAATAATCAAAGCATATTAGAGTCAATGAAATTGACTTTTGCTCATATTCTCAGTTACACAATATGGTTATGCTGACAGGCTATCAGTAAAGATAGTGCCTAGTACACGTTCGATTTATTGTTTGTTAAAAACTCTCATTCTTATAACAATCTTTCAAATGAAAATTGCCCTTATTGTTGAGTCATGTCTTACTGGGGTTGGCAGTCATGTTTGCATGATTTGCAATAATCTAGCCAAAAATCATGAGGTTCATCTGCTTTATTCATCTGCAAGAGCGGATGCCTCTTTTCAAAAAGAGTTGTTGCATTTTAGTAATATTGGTGTACGACTTCAAGAAATTCAAATGTCACGCAGCATTAACTTAGTGTCAGACTGGAAAACGATTCAAGCAATTTCAAACTATATCCGTGAAAATGGTTCTTTTGATATTATTCACTGTCATAGTTCAAAAGCAGGAGTGACTGGACGGATCGCCTCAATATTGAATGGCATGAGCCACAAAACACTCTATACTCCCAATGGTTTAGCAACATTATCGACTGAAGCGGTAGGATTTAAAGCATTATTAATATGGCTAGCTGAATTATTGCTAGGTTATTTAGCTTGTCAAAAAGTTATTGCCGTGTCTCAGGACGAACAAGCTTATATGTTAAAAACTTTTAAATTTAATTCTAATAAAGTTAAGGTTATAGAAAATGGTATTTCTTTGCTTCGTCCTTCTCGTCCTCGTCAAGTGGTTCGACAAGAGTTAGGTATTCCTGATGATGCCCTAGTTTTTGGCTTTACAGGTCGATTAACATATCAAAAGAACCCCGAACTTTTACTCAAAGCATTTCACAATCTCAATCATCCTCAAAGCTACCTTTTATTTGTTGGTACTGGAGAGTTACTAGATACCCTCAAACAAACAACTAATCCTCGCGTAATTTTTACAGGTGAGAGAACTGACGTTCCAAACTTACTTAATGTTTTTGATGTTTTTGTTTTACCAAGTCGCTATGAAGGACTCTCTCTATCTGCTATGGAGGCGATGGCGGCTTCATTACCAATTATTTGTACTCGAACTTTTGGAGCTAGCGATTTAATAATTGAAGGAGTCAATGGTTTTATTGTAGAATCAGAAAATGTAACTGAATTAGTGGACGTAATGAGAAAACTAGCTACATCTTCGACATTACGTCAATCTATGAGTCGAGCATCAAAACTTCGATTTGAGGAAATTTTTTCAGCAGATCGCATGATGCAGTCTTTAAAGGAGTTATATGTCTCTTTAATATAAATTTTAGATATAATTTTTTTAATCCCTCTAGCTCATATCCTGCTCGTAGGATTACATAGTATACTAATTAATTACTGAGCAACTAGTCATAAGTTTTTATTTTCCAAAAATGGAGGAAGGTAAATGATATTTTGGAATTTTTCGCTCAGTTTTATATTATTTTTGTTTTACTATTATTAATAATGTTTCCGATCGGATAGTAGCAACAATAGACGCTTTTATTTTTTTAATACAGAAGAATAAGCTCAATTACAATCATTTTAATGATAAAAAATAGAGTACTAGAGCAAAGGATTTCACGATATATTTAAGTTTAATTTTCGTTAAGATGTATAGCTTGCAAGTCGTTCACCTATGCTTAACTCACTAGTTAATGATGCTTGATTATTCTGCTAAAATCAAAGAAAATTTTCATTTAAAACAATTGGTTATTGCTCGAATTTTGAGAGTAATTTCATTCTGTATCCGATTTTTTATATTTAGTTTATTGCTTCAATTCTTAATTTTTTTCTAATCGAACTTTACAAAATTAAATTATTCAATTGTAGTATCTACGTAATTTTTCGGTTGTCCTATTGCTATTTTTTATTGCTAAAACAGTGATGTTTCAAAGTTCATTAAGTTTATTTTCAAGTCCATAATCGGAGGACAAATGGCTCCTACATTCAATATCAGCGGTGCTACGATTGTTGAAGGTGAATCTACCACCCTAGTTTTCACAATTAGTCTTTCAGAACCTCTACCCCTCAGTCAAACCCTAAAATACAGCACAGTTAATGCTACAGCTACGAGCGGACAAGACTATACGGCTACGAGTAATTTAACTGTCACTTTTAATCCAGGGGAAACTGTTAAAACTATTAGCATTCCCGTTCTCAATGACAACATTAACGAAACAGACGAAACATTCCTAGTTAATGTTTTTATTCCTAAAGGTACTCCTCTTAATAGCGGTACTACAGACAATCTGGTAACTACTGGCGTTGGTAAGATTACTGACACTAAAGTTGCAGACATTACCACAACTCTAGCAGCCAATGTTGAAAATTTAGCTCTTACTGGTACTACCAATGTTAATGGTATTGGTAATGGTGGTAATAACCTTCTGACGGGTAATAGTGGCAATAATACCCTAGAGGGACTGGCAGGTAACGATAACCTAGATGGTAAAGCAGGTACTGATGTCTTAAAGGGTGGAATTGGTGACGACACCTACACTATTGATAGTACAGACACAGTTGTCGAAGATTTAAATGCAGGCATTGATACTGTTCGAGCTAACTTTAACTATTCTTTATCAACCTCAATCTCTAACGTCGAAAATCTTACCTTACTGGGAACTGAAAATCTGACTGGAACTGGTAACAGCAGCAATAATAGCCTGATTGGTAACAGTGGTAATAATACCCTTGATGGTCAGGCTGGCAACGACATCCTTGATGGTAAAGCTGGCGCTGATACCTTAAAAGGTGGAGTTGGTGATGATACTTACGTTCTAGATAACGTAGGAGACACGGTTATTGAAGATGCCGACCCAAGTAGCGATACCATTCAAGCTAATTTCACTTACTCTCTTGCCAATCTTGCCAACGTAGAGAACTTATCTCTTTTGGGAACAAGCCAAATCGATGCTACGGGCAATAGTGGTGACAATACACTAACTGGTAATAGTAATAGCAACACTCTAACAGGTGGTGCTGGCAACGATGTCCTCGATGGTGATGCTGGCATTGATACGCTTATCGGTGGTGCTGGGGATGATAGATACGTTCTCGATAATCCAAGTGATAATCCGATTGAATCTGACAGCAGTGGTAATGACACAGGCGGCAGAGATACCATCGAAACCGATTTCAGCTATACCCTGAAAGACAGATTTGAGACGTTAGTCTTGACGGGAACTGGCAAGATCGAAGGGATAGGTAATAGCGTTGCTAACACCATAACTGGTAATAGTAGTGACAACCTTCTTGATGGTGGATTGGGTAATGATACGCTAGCTGGTGGACTTGGCAATGACACTTATGTTATTGACAACGTTGCTGATAAAGTGACTGAGTACGGCGGTCAAGGCATTGATACGATTCTGTCATCAATAAATTACGAGCGATCGCTAGATGGCAACGTTGAGAATTTAACTCTGACTGGAAGTGCTACCACTGCGGCTGGTAATAGCATCAATAACATCCTCATCGGCAATAATCTCAATAACACTCTCAGTGGTGACAGTGGTAACGATACCCTTGATGGTGGCGTTGGAGCTGATAACCTCTCTGGTGGAACAAATAACGATACATACATTGTGGACAACACTGGCGATGTCGTAACAGAAAGTTCCACACTAGTGAATGAGATTGACCTCGTACAAGCATCGGTTTCTTACACATTGACTAATAATGTCGAAGAGTTGACGTTGACCGGAATCACTAACATCAATGGTACAGGTAATATCTTAAACAATAAGATAATCGGCAACGTTGGTAACAACACTCTTAGAGGTAATGGTGGCAACGATTCCCTCTATGGTGGAGATGGAGATGACTGGCTTCTTGATGACTCTGCAAATGGTGGAGATGATTTGCTTGATGGTGGCACTGGCAAAGATTATCTCAAAGGCGGAGTCGGCAATGATACATATGTCGTTAACAATTTCAGAGACCAAGTTGTAGAAACCTGGTCTAATGGAACTGATAGCGGCGGCAATGACACCGTTAAGTCTTCCATCACCTATGCTCTAGGAATCAATGTTGAAAATCTCACCTTAACTGATTTAGCTAGTAACGGTACTGGCAATAGCTTGAATAATTCAATCATTGGTAACAATATAGCCAATACCCTTGATGGTAAAAATGGTAACGACTACCTCGATGGTGGTGGCGGCAAAGACCTGATTATCGGTGGGCTTGGTAATGATACTCTTGATGGCAGTACGGGTGACATCGACACCTTGTATGGAGGACTGGGAGACGATAGTTATTTAGTCGGACTGCCAGAAGACATCATTGTTGAAGCTGCTAATGAAGGATTTGATACCGTCAACTCCGCAGCAACTTCCTATACTATCAGCGATAACGTTGAAAACTTAGTGCTATACCAAGGCAACATCAATGGTACTGGGAATGATTTAGATAACAACATTTCAGTTGACAGTAGTATCACTACTCAATATGCCAACATCATTAATGGTGGTGCAGGTAATGACACCATGTCGGGTGGATTGGGTAACGACGTGTACTACGTTGACAGTACTGGCGATATAGTTACTGAGTCAGCAGATGCTAATTCAGGCTTTGATACTGTCCATACCTCAGTTAACTACACGTTAGCAGATAACGTTGAGAAACTCGTCCTCACTGGCTTTGATGCTCTCAATGGCTCTGGTAATGCGGGGAATAACGTTTTGAGCGGGAATACTAACAATAACACCCTTGAAGGTCTGGCAGGCAACGATTACCTGGATGGTGGGCTAGGCAGTGACATCATGAAAGGAGGCGACGGTGACGACTCTTATGTGGTTGACAATGCTGGAGATACAGTAAATGAGAACACAGGAGCAGGTCTTGACCTGGTATTTTCTTCCATCAACTACACTCTCACGGCTAATGTAGAAAACCTGACTTTAACTGGAAATGCAGATATCAACGGTACTGGCAACAGTCTAGATAATATCATTTCTGGTAATGGTGGTGCTAATAGGCTTGCAGGTGATACGGGAAATGACACGCTGCTTGGCGGTGCAGGCAATGACACCCTTGTAGGTCAAGGAGCCAACGATACTTTGGTGGGTGGACTTGGAGCCGATCGCTTCGATTACAATACTGGTGCTGCCTTCTCTACATTTGATGTCGGTGTCGATATTATTAGCGATTTCAAGACCAGCGAATTAGACAAAATTGTCCTCAGCAAAATAACCTTCGGACTTACCAGCAATGTTGGCAATGGATTCAGTTCTGCTGGAGAGTTTGCATCAGTTGGTACGGATGCTGCTGCTAAAAGTAGTACTTCAAAAATCGTATACAGCTTAGAAACTGGAAATTTGTTCTACAATCCAGATTTAGGCGTATTAGGAGGAGAGTCAGCTGTCGCTCAATTCTCCGGTAAACCTACTCTCAGTGCTAATGATTTTGTCATTGCCTAACTGAGTTATAACTAGTCAGGCTTAAAGTTGGACTACAAACTAGGGGTGTGTGGATCGCTGCACGCCTCTATTTTGTATTTTCTCTTTCTACATACTTGAATTCACCTAATTTATTGATAAATTGTTTATCTAAAAGCAAAAATTTTCCGTATATTTGCTGCAGTGAAAAATTAGCAGCTGACTTTAATATTAATTTATAACTTACCTACATACACTACGATCACCCATCTCAATCAGCAATAGAGGCTTAATTCGATCGTAAATCAAATTGTATTCTGACAAGCAATAGATATATTAATTCTTCTCGATCTTTAAGCCAAAGCAGAGTATATGAGATCGAATGCATCAATCTCTATTCTCAAATATATTTCCCAATTTTCAGTTTACCATTCATAGATTATGACATCTACTAGTAGTGTTTTATCCGATCGGTACGCTCGGGATTTACGCGCTCCGTTATTTAGCCAACTCGGAAAAAGAATAGGTCAACGCTGGAGAAGACTGATTACATTATTGCTATTCGATATTTTTGCTTTACTGATATCCTGGCAAGTGACAGCAAGCTTTGGCGAGCCTTTTTATTTACTTAATGACAATAAAGATAGTTTACTCGCGATCGCCACAATTATTGCATTTCAAGTTAGTCTACTAGCTTCACAAGAGCTATATCAAGCTGGGGACAAACGCCGAGATTATATTAATATTGCTAAAACTCTGACAATCGCTCATTTACTACTATTATCGGTCGTCTTCTTTTTTCAAGATTCAAGAAATATTTTGCATCAATCTTTAATCCTCTCTGGAGTTTTAAGTGTTACTTTGGTTTGCAGCTTTAGATATAGCATAGATATTGCCATTGACAATCTGCGAGAACAAGGCTTTCTTCGTTATCCTATATATTTAATCTCTAAGCTCGAAGATAAAAACTCAGCTATTAAGTTGTTAGATAGCGATCGAAGATATGATTTTGCTGGTTGGGTAGATATTACTACTATAAATGAACGAGATAGTGTCTTACAAGATATTTATAGATCGAAAGTGTCAGATGTTTTGATCTATTCTTGGGAAGGTATTACTTCTCAACCTCTTTTCTATATCAAACTCAAAAATGCAGGGGTTAATATACATGTTTTACCTACGGCATTGCAAGTTGTTGAGCAAAAGATTAAGTTGAGATTTTTAGGCAGTATTCCCACTTTTGAACTCAGCTCTTACTTAACCATAGGCGGCGATTTTTTAATCAAAAGATGCTTTGATTTCATTTTTGCGATCGCACTTATTTTGCTGTTAATCCCCGCTTATTTGTTGATAGCATTGCTAATCGCCATAGATTCATCTGGTTCTATTTTTTATAAGCAGAATCGTATGGGGTTGCACGGCAAAACTTTCCAAATCTGGAAATTTAGGACTATGAAAACTGATGCAGACCGATCGCAAAAAAGTGTAGAGTTCAGTCATCAGTGGAAAGATGGTGCTTTGTTTCAAACAAAAAACGACCCACGTATTACTCGTATAGGCAAATTTTTGAGGCGCTATAGTTTAGACGAACTACCACAACTATTTAATGTCGTGTGCGGTGAGATGAGCTTAGTTGGACCGCGACCAGTACCAAACTCAGATGTAGAGAAATTTGCCGATCGCCATTTTATTCGCTACCAAGTTTTACCCGGTATGACTGGCTTATGGCAAGTTAGTCGGTCTAATACTGATGATTATGAAATCGATAAGGTTGTCAATTTAGATGTCAAGTATATGGAAAACTGGTCGCTGGGGTTGGATATCCAAATCCTACTCAAAACGATCGCGGTAGTGCTGGGTCGCAAAGGTGCGTATTAAGTAAGTCAAAAGTTAAAAGGCAAAAGTCAAAATGTCTGGGACTGATAGTGGCAAGCGGTTCGATCGCGCCAATCGCGCAAGTTAAATGCATGGCGACTTAGTATTGCGATCGAGGCTTTAAGCATGATGTTTCTAGTTTACCAATCCTAAAACATCGTCTCAAACTGCCCAGACAAAGGTGATTGTGCGATACCATCCAAAAAGTAGTCGGCATTACACCTGAATGTGAGTTATGGAACCAGATTTACTAACCGAGGTTATTCTGACGCATCCGCGTCAGTCCCTCGGCAAAGTTATGCTCGATTGGACTCCCCAACCAGGGAACTATTTAGATTTAGAAGGAAAAACCTACGCTGTTTTAGAACGTCGCCACCGCTATCAATTGAAAGCGGGGCGTTATCGTTTAAATAAGATTGCTCTTTACGTACAGTCAGCGGCGCGACCAGCAGAGAAAAGTTTTGTAGAGGGACGTTGGGTGATTGGCGATGCTAGCTGTCGCTTCAACGCCCATTCTGAGTTGATCCGTTGTGCGGTAAACCCAGAGGGACCGTGCGATCGCTGTCGCTATTATGAAACCCATATGTAGAAAGGCAAAATATTGCACCTCTACAAGAATACCTCTCCCACAGTTAAGCGGTTGCCGTTGACAAAATCCCAGCCTGACTGAGGGCGTTTTCCTGCTGGCTGGACTTCCCGTAATAATATTAAACCTGCACCAGTTTGAATGACGGCTCCTATACCCTTAACCGTCTGAACGATTTCCCCAGGACGGCGATCGCTTGACAAATCGGAAAAATTATGAATTAGCTGCTGCAACTCTGGTGATAGCTGCAACGTATAGGCAGCATCTAAAGGTACAGTAGCGAGTATTTTGAGAGCGCGATCGCGAAAGGTAGCCGTGCAATTGGGATAGAAACCTCTAATTTGATTGTGCAGCGCGATCGCAGTTTTTGACCAATCGAGGGCATAGTTCTCTTTTTTAATCAAAGGCGCGTATGTGGCTTCGTCGTTATTTTGGGGAACGGGTGCGATCGCCTGACTTGCTAATTGCAACAGCGTTTCTATTAATAAATCTGCCCCCAACGTTGATAGTCTAGAGGCTAACTCGTAGGCATTGTCTAGGATATGAATTGGCGTATATGCTTTCAGCAGCATTGCCCCCGTATCCATTCCCGCATCCATCAACATTGTCGTGATTCCGGTTTCCGTCTCGCCGTTATACAAACACCACTGTATGGGCGCAGCACCGCGATACTTGGGTAAAATCGAGCCATGCACGTTAATACAACCCAAGCGTGGCAGATCGAGAATCTGCTGAGAAAGAATTTGTCCGTAGGCAGCAACAACAAAAAAATCTGCCCCAGACTGTTCTAATAAATTCAGAGTTTCAGCATCCTTTTTCACCCTTGAAGGTTGCCACACAGGTATTTGCCGTGCTGTCGCAACAGTTTTTACGGGTGAGGGTGTTAATTCATTGCCTCGTCCTCGACGCTTATCTGGTTGAGTGACAACCGCTACAACGTCAAACTCTGGATGACTGAGTAGCTTTTCTAGAGTTGGAACGGCAAATTCGGGAGTACCGAAGAAGATGATTTTCATCAGGGAATGCTTGGGGGCGAGGGGGACAAGGAAGACAAGGAAGACAAGGGAGACAAGGGAGACAAGTCACAATTAACTGACTGCACCCCACACCCCACACCC
>NZ_PYCI01000088.1:0-28567 GCF_003015105.1 Chroococcidiopsis sp. CCALA 051
TGAAGGTGGTATGGTCGTCACCAACAATCCCGAATACGAGCGCAAAATGCGGATGCTGCGCGATTGGGGACAAGAACAGAAATACCATCACCTGCTCAAAGGCTATAACTACCGCATGGATGGCATCCAGGGAGCGATCTTGCGGGTGAAGTTACGTCATTTAGACAAATGGACAGAGGCAAGAAGAACACACGCCGCTCAGTATGATAAGTTACTGGCAAGTTCGGAGGTGTCTACTCCTGCTGTCATGCCATACAGTTATCACGTTTACCACGTCTACGCCGTGCGATCGCCCCAACGAGATTGGTTGCAACAGATACTACACAAGCAGGGGATTCAAACAGGCATTCACTATCCCATTCCGGTACACCTGCAACCAGCTTACGCTGAATTAGGATATCAACCTGGGGATTTTCCCCACGCCGAACGAGCAGCGAGGGAAGTCCTTTCTTTACCCATGTATGCCGAACTTGCTCTCAACCAATTAGAAGTTGTAAGTGCTGTAGTACGCGAGAATCTTCCATGTATGAATTGGCAAAAAGTAGGGTAGTCCCAGCTACACACGGCTCCCAAGAGCTGAAACCAGACCCAGAGTTTGAAGTGGGGATGGCAAAACATTTGCGCCATCAGTACAGTAATGACCAATTACTCGAATTGTACAATCGCTTCACGATTGGCGAGGGTGATTTTGACTTGTTAATGCGACGAATTATTTGGCGTACAATGGCACGTCAATTCGGTCATGGCATTCGGATTGGTAGTGGCGTTGGTTTCAAACATTTAGAAACATTTGAGATTGGCGATCGCGTTTTCATTGGTTCGCAAAGTTACATTCAAGGACGCTTTGATGGCAAGTGCGCGATCGGTAACTACGTTTGGATCGGTCCGCAGAGTTACTTTGATGCGCGTGACTTGATAATTGAAGATTATGTGGGATGGGGACCAGGAGCAAAAGTACTTGGTTCAACTCATACCGCATTCCCCATTGATGTTCCAATTATTCAAACCGACCTGGAAATTAAATCGGTAAAAGTAGAAACAGGAGCTGATATAGGGATGAATGCTGTCATTCTTCCTGGGGTAACGATTGGTAAAGGTAGTATTGTTGGTGCTGGAGCCGTTGTCACCAAAGATGTACCACCATTTGCCGTCGTTGCTGGCGTTCCTGCTCGGTTTTTACGCTGGCGAGAAGGATATGAACCATCACAGAGCAATTAAAGCATATGCAAAATAAACGTGTATTAATTACGGGTGGAGCTGGGTTAGTTGGTTCCCATATTGCCGACTTATTAGTCAAAGAAGAAGTCTCGGAAATTATTGTCTTAGATAATTTTACTCGCGGACAGCGCCAAAACTTAGCTCAAGCGCAAGAACGCGGACATTTAGTCATTGTCGAAGGTGACATCCGCGATCGCCAACTGCTTGCTGATATCATGCAGGGTGTAGATATTGTCTTCCACCAGGCAGCGATCCGCATTACTCAATGCGCTCAAGAACCGCGCTTAGCAATGGAAGTTCTCGCCGATGGGACTTTCAACGTCCTAGAAGCTGCGGTCAGTGCTGGGGTGAAAAAGGTAGTCGCCGCCTCCTCCGCCTCCATCTACGGCATGGCAGAAGCATTTCCTACCA
Organism: Chroococcidiopsis sp. CCALA 051; assembly: GCF_003015105.1. NCBI lineage: Bacteria > Bacillati > Cyanobacteriota > Cyanophyceae > Chroococcidiopsidales > Chroococcidiopsidaceae > Chroococcidiopsis > Chroococcidiopsis sp. CCALA 051. The sequence continues at coordinate 1,630 of NZ_PYCI01000088.1, forward strand.
CAGAAGCGCACCATCCCTACAACAATCGTACGATTTACGGTGCAGCTAAGACATTTAACGAAGGACTGTTACGCAGCTTCTATGACATGTATGGGTTGGACTACGTAGCCTTGCGTTACTTCAACGTCTATGGTCCCCGGATGGATATTTATGGCGTTTACACCGAAGTGCTGATTCGCTGGATGGAACGCATTAGCGCAGGTCAGCCACCACTGATTTTTGGTGATGGCAAGCAGACAATGGATTTCGTCTACATCGAAGATATCGCCAGGGCAAACATCTTGGCGGCTAAAGCCGATGTGACGGACGAAGTGTTTAATATTGCTAGCGGTGTAGAAAGCAGTTTGAACGATCTTGCATACAGTTTGGCTAGAGTCATGGGAGCGGATTTGCAGCCAGAATATGGTGCAGAACGCAAAGTCAACCCCGTACAGCGCCGACTAGCAGATGTCAGCAAAGCTAGAGATTTATTGGGTTTTGAGGCACAAATCTCTCTAGAACAGGGGTTATGTCAGCTTGTCAAATGGTGGCGCGAACAAAAGCTGGCAAAGGAAACAAGCAATGTCTGAGCAGATGCAGAATATTCCAATTGCCAAACCTTGGATGGGTGAAGCCGAGGCAGATGCCGCTAAGCGAGCGATTCTGTCCGGTTGGGTGACGCAAGGACCCGAAGTCGCTGCCTTCGAGCAGGAATTTGCAGCCTATGTGGGGGCAAAGTCTGCTTGTGCGGTTTCTAATTGCACCACGGCATTACATCTAGCTTTGTTAGCCGTGGGGGTAAAACCTGGGGATGAGGTAGTTACCGTCAGCCATTCCTATATTGCCACTGCCAATAGTATCCGATACTGCGGTGCGCTCCCCGTATTTGTGGATATCGAGCCGCATACATACAACATTAATCCGACTTTAATTGAAGCAGTGGTGAGCGAGCGCACCCGCGCGATTCTGGTCGTCCACCAAATGGGAATGCCTTGCGACCTCAAAGCGATTGTGGAGGTTGCGCGTCGCTACAATTTGCCAGTTATCGAAGATGCAGCCTGCGCCATTGGCAGTGAAATTCTCTGGGAAGGACAGTGGCAGAAAATCGGCAAACCCCACGGAGATATTGCCTGTTTTTCCTTCCATCCCCGCAAGGTAATTACGACCGGTGATGGTGGAATGCTAACCACCAGCAATCCTGAGTGGGACAAACAGTTTCGTCTGTGGCGACAGCATGGCATGAGTATTCCCGATACTGTCCGCCACGGCGCAAAGCAAGTGATTTTCGAGTCTTACCCGATGTTGGGCTACAACTACCGGATGACTGACATTCAAGCGGCAGTGGGACGGGAACAGCTCAAACGCTTACCAGAAATTGTCGCACGTCGCCGCTACTTAGCACAGCGATACCACGAACAGCTCTCAGACGTGCCTGGATTGAAATTACCAACAGAACCAGTTTGGGCGCAAAGTAACTGGCAGAGCTATTGCGTCCGCTTACCGGAGCAGTACGACCAGGTGCAAGTCATGCAGGCGATGTTGGATGCAGGAATTTCGACGCGACGCGGGATTATGTGCGCTCACCGCGAAGCGGCATATCAAATTGAGGCTTGGTCGTGTGGTAGCGATCGCCTCATCGAAAGCGAACGAGCTACCGATCGCGCCATTATCTTACCACTTTTCCACCAAATGACCGAGTTGGAGCAAGATCGGGCGATCGCGGTTTTGAAAACTGTTTGTCTTTAAGTGTTGTGCTGAGTGCAATCTAGCAGGAGCAGATCGAGAGAAAGTATATGGAAACACTAGCTAACAAAACACTCAGCCTTTGGCAAGCAGAAGGTCGCCAGCTCATCCCACAAAACTTTGCGACATTTCGCAGCCTGATCTCGCAAGCAAAAGACTTAGCGCAGCAAGGCAACTACGAAGCAGCAGCGGTGTACGGGCAGATTGCAGCTAACTACGCTCAGTTGAACCATTGTGGTTTTTTCGTCAGCTCCGAACTAGAGCAGCTCCTTCTTACCATTGGACGCAAGGCAATCCCAATCGCTTTCGCTCCTCAAAAGGAGACTGCATTGCCCAAAACGGTGAAGCACGTACTTCACGTATCTACCCATCTTTCTGATATCGGCGGTATACCTAGACTCTTGCGGCGCTGGATTCAACAGGATACCGAGCGATCGCACTCAGTTGCTTTGACAAGGCAAGCACTGAACGAAATTCCTCAAACCCTGAAAGATGCTGTAGCCAATAGCCAGGGCAGGATTTACGTATTAAACGACCGCAATGGCGGAATTATCTCGCGTGCCAAAAGGCTACGCGAATGCGCCGCAACAGCGGATATCGTCGTGCTACATACCTGGGAGTACGATGTTGTACCAACAATTGCATTTGCTAATAAAGCACAATCTCCCGCAATTGTCTATACAAATCACGGCGACCATTGGTTTTGGGTAGGAGTTGCTGTCAGTGACGCGATCGCGAATCTCCGCGAGTCTGGAATGCATTTATCTCAGCAGCGCCGAGGGATTGAGGCAAAGCGTAACCTGCTGCTTGCGACGATTTTAGAACCAGCTTGTAGAAAACTGTCGCGATCGCAAGCCAAGCAACAACTTGGAATTGACGAAAACAGTATCATGCTGCTCTCCATTGCCAGAGCAGTTAAATATAAAACGGTTGATGGCGTTAGTTTTGCTGATGCTCACGTTGAATTACTAAAGCGATACGATCGAGCGATCTTGGTTGCGATCGGTCCAGGTCATAGCGACGAAGATTGGTCGGCAGCGATCCAGCAAACCCAGGGAAGAATTCAAGTCTTGGGAGAAACTAAAGATACCGCTGTATTTTATCAAGCTGCCGACATCTATGTTGACTCATTTCCTTTCGTTTCCATTACATCCATACTAGAAGCTGGCAGCTACGGCGTACCCTCGGTGAGTCGCTACCCATACTCTTCCGATCTATGCGGCGTTCTTGGCTCTGATATGCCTGGTTTGACTGGTAATTTGATTCGAGTGCGGGATCTAGAAGAGTATACAGCAGTTTTGTCCCGCTTAGTTGAAGATGAAGAGTTTCGTCTATCGCTTGGGGAAGCCACCAGAAATAAAATAGCCGCAACTCATTGGGGTAGTCATTGGCAGAATGCTTTAAACGAGCTTTATTCTTATGTTGTAGCTCTACCTCAAAAAACTGCGACCTTAGATTTAGTGGATGAGATGTCTTTAGGTGAGCCAGATATCTTCTTACCAAGCGTCAATCAAACCGATATAAAAACAGTTATGCATTGGCATATGCCGCTAATGCCATTCAAACAACGGCTACAGTTGTGGCTCAACTTGGTCAAAAAATACGGTTTTCGTAATAATCATCTGAATTTTTTACTCCCAGAAAAATTGCGATCGCGCTATTACTTGTTGCGCCGTAACTACTCTCATTGGCGTTCTTTACGAAAACGTTAATTAAATTTTTATCTTTACAAATAATATGCTTAAAAACTTACCACCAATTTATTTTTATATTCCTCCCAGCAAATTACCTGCTGGCAACTTACCACAAAACGCTCAGTCTTTCTGGCAGTGGCTATCTTTTCACCGTTCGATATCTCCGATGGCAGGTGGCGGTTGTATTTGGACATTGCAAACTTATCTTTATCTCAACGATCGTGGATTTCCTTGCCAATTAGTACAAACAATGCCTGATGAAGGAATTGTTTTATCTCACCGTGATTTTTTGGATGATTCTCTACAGCCAAGTCCAAAATTACTGATTGTTTGCTTACGAGCAGATGTGGATCGGCATCCTTACGCACAACTACATGTCGTACAAAATCCGTACCAAGCAATACCCAGAAGATTTTTGACACTTTGGGAAAGTTACTTTATTCCTCACTGGACGCAATCTTCTCTGATTCCTCGCGATCCTCAGCGTGGGGATACTTTTGAAAATGTTGCGTTTATTGGAAATGAAACAAATTTAGTTTCTGAATTTCGCGGTCAGTTTTGGCACGAGCAACTAGACGCTTTAGGCTTGCGGTTTCAGAAGAAACTTCTTCACGATTCCTGGCATGACTACAGCGATCTCGATGTCGTCTTGGCTGTCAGAGAATTTGGTCGTAAAAATTATTTTAGAGGCAAGCCTGCATCAAAATTATATAATGCATGGCACGCTGGCGTACCAGCAATTTTAGGATATGAATCTGCCTTCCGAGCCGAGCGCAAAAGCGATCTCGATTATCTAGAAGCAACTTCTTTAACAGAGGTGATTTCATCGCTCAAGCGCCTTCGAGATAACAAGGAAATGCGTCGCGCTATGGTTGAAAACGGGTGGATACGGGCTAAAGAAACACAATCGGAGCAAATGGTGGCAAAATGGCAAACTTTTTTGATCGATAGTGCAATTCCAGCCTATAAAAATTGGTGTTCGATGTCGCCTTGGCAACAGCAAGTCTTTTTTAATACACGTCGTTCTTTCCTTTCATTCCGTCCGAGTTACTACTTTCTAAAGTCACAGGTATTCAACTTTGTAGAAAAAACTGTTCGCGGGAAAAGTAGCTTAACGATCTCAGGTCGCAGACAATAATTTTTACTTGAGTTTTATATTTGTAAAATAACAAAAATACAAAAATATTACTTTTTAAAGTCTAAAGATTATACAAAACATGAAGATAGCATACACAACCACTTATAATGCTCGCTCTTTAGGTACGCAAGGCTGTAATGAATGGTCGGGAACAGGTTATTACATAGCTCAGTCACTCAAGCACCAGGTCGCCAGCGACATAGAGTATATTGGTTCTCTAAAAAATCAATTGACGTTGAAAGCTAGGCTAAAATTGAAGCGGCACTATCACGAGCTTTTTCACAAAACTTATATCAAAACTACGGAACCAATACTTCTTAAGAATTACGCCAATCAGGTTGCTAAAAAACTAGCTCAAAGTGATGCAAATATTATATTTAGTGCCACGGTAGATCCGATCGCATATCTTGAATGCCAACAGCCAATTATTTTCTGGGCAGATGCAACTTTTGCTAACTTAATAGATTTTTATCCCCAATATAGCAATCTATGTCAAGAGTCAATTAGCAACGGACATTTAATGGAAAAAACTGCTCTCCAGAAATCTAAACTAGCAATTTATTCATCTGAATGGGCAGCTCAAACCGCTATTGAATATTATCAAGCCGATCCAGCAAAAGTAAAAGTTGTGCCTTTTGGAGCAAACATTGAAAGTAGTAAAACTCTTTATGAAGTTAAAGATTTAATTGAATCCAGACCCTTAAATCCATGTAAATTGCTATTTATTGGAGTTGATTGGTTCCGTAAGGGGGGAGATCTTGCCCTTAAGGTTGCTCAGGAGTTAAATAACTTAGGCTTGAGTACAGAGCTAACAGTTATTGGCTCTCAACCTATTGTAGAAGGTTCTCTACCTAGTTTTGTTAAACCTTTGGGTTTTATTAGGAAATCTAGTCGCGAAGGTCAAGAGAAAATTCATCAACTCATTAGCGAATCTCACTTTCTAATTTTGCCCTCACTGGCAGATTGCTCGCCCATTGTTTTATGCGAAGCTAATTCACTAGGCGTACCTTGTCTATCCACTAAAGTTGGTGGAATTCCGACAATTATTAAAACAGGTCTAAATGGTGCAACATTTGATAAAGAAGCCGATATTTCGGAGTACTGTAAATATGTAATCCATCTATTTACTAATTATAACGAATACAAAAATTTGGCACTTTCTGCTTTTAATGAATATCAGACGCGACTTAACTGGAAAGTAGCTGGGCGAACCGTGAAGAGATTGCTAGTAGACAACCTAAATTAGAACTGGAGATTTCAGGGGCTAATATGTTTACTTTTAAGAGTTATATTTATGGAAACTAAACCATTAGTTAGCATCATCATCAATAACTATAACTACGATCGCTTTTTAGCAGAAGCAATTGATAGTGCCTTAAGCCAAACTTATCCTCATACTGAAGTCATTGTTGTCGATGACGGATCTACAGATAATTCTCGCAATATTATTGCTAGTTACGGCGAGCGTATCATTCCTATTCTGCAAGAAAATGGCAAACAAGCAGCCGCTTTTAATAGTGGATTTGCAATAAGTCAAGGCGAAATCATTATCTTCTTGGACTCTGACGATTATCTTTTTCCTCATACTGTCGAACGCATAGTTTCTATCTGGAAGCCACATTTAGCTAAAGTACATTACCGCTTAAATGTAGTGGATACCTTTAGTCGATCTCTAGGATATTCCTGTCCGCAAGGTGCATTATTATCGACTGGCGAGGTATGGCGCAGATTACTAGAAGTTGGTGGTTATGGTAGCACGCCTACTAGTGGCAACGCACTCAATCGTAAAGCACTAGAACAAGTCTTCCCGATTCCCGATGAATATAAACTAACTGCTGATGATTACTTATCAATTTCAATTCCTTTTTATGGAGAAGTAGCAGCGATTGAAGAACCTTTAGGTGTGTACCGAATTCATAATAGCAATCAGTGGGCTTTAGCTACAGTGACAGGCGATCGCTTTCATAGATTTGTCCGGCACGATCTACAAAACTATTCCCTGCTATTAGAAAAAGCAAACGAATTAGGATATAAATTACCAAAAGATTTAGAACAACGAGCCATCGGACGTTTATGGTCGCGGATTATTTCCTTACGGTTAGATCCTCAAAATCATCCGATCCCCTCAGATAGACCTCTCTCACTTGTCTATCAGGGAATTCGTTCGCTTTGGAAATACTCGCACTTTAATTGGCAAAAAAGATCGATCTACAGTCTCTGGTTTATTTGGGTGGGATTTATGCCTTTAGCTTTAGCAAAACCAGCGATCGCTTGGTTATACGCACCGCATTTTCGCCCCAAAGCGATCGCTTGGATAATTACAAAAATTCAGGCGCAGGCAAATCGGTCGAAGTTATCTAGTAGTAAAGCATAACTATTTATACATAATAAATATTATGAAAACAGTAGATTCTATTCATAGCAATAAAACAAAATTTAAAACCAACTCTTGTCTGCGAGTTCTTTTTGTCAGCCACGCTTATGTAGTAGGTGTAAATCAGGGAAAACTTCAGGCGATCGCAGAAATTGATGGAATTGAAGTCGGTTTATTGGCTCCTAATAACTGGAAAGCATTGGAATGGAATCGCCGACTTGAACTAGAAACACCGTACTCAAAAATTCAAATTTACAGCGCACCTGTGTTGTTTGCTGGTCGTGGCGGCGCTCATATTTACGCACCTTGGCGAGTTTGGCAAGTGCTGGACGATTTTCAACCTGACATAGTACAAGTCGAAGAAGAAGTTTTCTCAATGTGTGCGTTTGAGCTAGCAATTTGGACGCGAATAACAGGCAAGCAATTAGTTGTATTTGGGTGGGAAAATATGGATCGCAACCTACCTAGATTTCGCCGTTGGGTACGTCAATTTGTACTGAATTCAGCCAGCGCCATTATTGCAGGGAATCATGAAGGAGCCGATTTATTGCGTCATTGGGGATATACAAGAGCGATCGCAATTATGCCTCAGATGGGAGTAGACACGAATTTATTCGCGCCGCAATTATCCCAAGGCGATCGCCAAGAGTTTCATATCGGTTTTTTAGGACGATTTGTTGCGGGAAAAGGAATAGACATCTTATTTACCGCCGTGAGTCAACTGCGACAACGGGGTTTCAATTGTCGCGTCATTCTCTGCGGTTCTGGTACGAGTGAAGCAGATTTGCGTCAGGAAGCAGAAAAACAGCAGATTGCTGACTTGGTAATTTGGGAAAAAGCAGTACGACACGAAGCAGCACCGATCGCAATTGCGCAATTTGACGTACTCGTACTTCCCTCACGCACAACTCCCACCTGGAAAGAACAGTTCGGTCATGTATTAATTGAAGCAATGGCAATGGGTGTACCTGTTATCGGCTCTAGCAGTGGCGAAATTCCACACGCGATCGGACGATCTGACTTGATATTTCCAGAAGAAGACGCAGATCGATTAGCAGCAATTTTAGAGCGGCTAATTTGCGACTCAAATTGGCGACAAGAAGTAAAAAATTACTGTTTGAACAGAGTGCAACAGCACTACTCGCACGAACGAATTGCAGCGCGATCGCTTCAACTATGGCAAACATTGAGGGAATGGGAAGTAGGGAATAGAGAGCGATCGCCGATCGCTGATAACTGATAACTGAGTAAGGGGTTTAAAAATGCGCGTCGCGATCGCACGAACAATGGCTGAATTTAGCATTGATGTCCATACCAACGGTTTAATTTCAGGACTCAAAGCTGTCCGTCCCGATTGGGAAATTATTGAATTAGCACCGCGTTCTTTCGATCGCAATAATTCTTCCTGGTTGCTGAGAGTGCAGAAATATTACGAACGTTTCTGGCGCTATCCTCGTAGAGTTAAACAGCAAACAGCCGATATTTTTCATATTATCGAACCTTGTGATGCTCATCTCGTCTATTGGTTAAAACAGACTGGTCAACCTGCGATCGTCACTTGTCACGACCTGATTAACTTTTTCTACCGCGATAATCTTAAAGGTTCGGTACAATTACCGCTAGTTAGTAGAAATGCTTGGATCTATGCAGTTAAAGGCATGAAATATGCCGATCGCATCATTGCTGTTTCTAGTGCAACCGCTAAAGATACAACTCAAATATTAAATATTGAGCCAGCGCGTATTAGTGTCATTCCTAACGCTGTTGAAGCCATATTTAGACCTCTACCTAAAGTAGAAGTTGAGTCATTTCGCGCTCGACAGGGAATTGACAAGGAAACATTTTGTCTTTTAAATGTTGGCGTAAATCATCCCCGTAAAAATATTTCTAATATTTTACAAGCAGTAGCATTTTTAGTTCAAAAAGGTTTGCCAATACAATTCTGGAAAGTAGGAGCTGATTTTAACACCGAGCAAAAAGAGTTTATCCAAAGTCATAACTTAACTAAATGGATTAAATATTTTGGAAAACCGGATAAATCGACCTTAATACAGTTATATAATGCTGCTAATGTTCTAATTGCTCCTTCATTACACGAAGGATTTGGAATCACTATTTTAGAAGCAATGGCTTGCGGTACTCCTGTCATTACTTCTAATGCCTCTGCTATGCCTGAAGTTGTTGGTGATGCTGGGATTTTAGTTAACCCAAACAATCCGATAGAAATTGCAGACGCAGTAATTTGTTTGCAAAAAGATCTAACGTACTACCAAGACCTTGTAAACAAAAGTTTGCATAGAGTTAAGTCATTTACCTGGGAGAAAACAGCAGAGCAAGTAGCTAAAGTTTATGAAGAATTACTAAGTACCAGATCGTCTAGCGATCGGATTGTTTCTAATAATTACTTAAAAATTACAACGGGGAGGAAGTAGTAAAATGATTGTAATGTCTACAAAAGATTTAGTTAGAAGAACATTACCCCCTTCGGCTGTTATTCACTTAATGGCTGCGATGCATTACCGTAAAGGTGAGCCTGAGTTAAAAATACTGAAATCGCTGGTCGATCGCCAGAAAAATAGTATTGACATTGGGGCAAACAAAGGAATTTATACTTATTTTCTAGCTCGGCTTTCGCGCCATGTCTTTGCTTACGAACCCAATCCAGAACTAGCAGAATTTATTCATAAATCGGCTCGTTCCAATGTGAGCGTCTACGCGATCGCTCTTTCCAATCGTTCGGGACAAGCAAATCTATCAATCCCACTTGTCGATAACTTTTTATACGACCAACTTGGAAGCTTAGAAGAAAAAGCTGTTCCTCAAGGTAGTAAAACATATCAAGTTCCATTAAAAACACTTGACGAGCAAGGTCATACAAACGTTGGCTTTATCAAAATTGATGTAGAAGGGCATGAAGCAGCTACAATTGATGGAGCCAAAAATTTATTGATAACTCAACGCCCAAATCTTTTGATTGAAATCGAACAAAAACATCATCCAGATTGCGATATTTCTGAGATATTTGCGAAGATTCTAGCTTTAGGTTACAAAGGTTTCTTCTTGCTAGATGGAGAGCTTAAGAGTTTAGATAACTTTTCTCTCAAAAAACACCAAAACATCGAGAATTATGCCGGGTTATCCTCTCTAGGAAAAACCTATATCTGCAACTTTATTTTCCAGCCTTCCCAAAGTTAGTTAACAAAAAATTTTATAACCTTACTCCCGCACCCGAACATGAAAATATTAATATCTGCATACTCCTGCGAACCAGGTATGGGTTCCGAGCCTGGTATCGGTTGGAATATTGTTCGCGAGGCTGCCAAATATCACGAAGTTTGGGTACTCACTCGACCTGATGAAAGCCAGAACGAGATTGAGGCAGAACTAGCACGCAACCCCATCCCCAATCTTCACTTTATTTATTTCACTCTTCCCTTTTGGTACGATAGCCGTCGATGGGGACACTCTGGCGGAATGCAATTGCATTATTACTTATGGCAAATTCAAGCATATTTTGTGGCTCGTCGCCTGCATCAGAAAATTGGCTTTGATCTGACGCACCATGTTACTTTTATGAAGTATTGCAATCCTTGCTTTCTATCTTTGCTACCATCCCCCTTCATCTGGGGACCAGTAGGAGGTGGAGAGTCTGCGCCAAATACCTTCTGGGAAGATTTTAGTTGGAAAGCCAAAATTTACGAAATTACCCGCAACTTAATTCGCAAGTTGGGAGAGATAGATCCCTTCGTACATCTGACTACCAAAAAGAGTACTGTAGTCAGAGCAACAACTAAAGATACAGCCGAGCGGCTGTATAAAATAGGCGCAAAGCAGGTACAAATCTTGCCAGGATTCGGATTACCTGAAGAAGATATGGCGCTTCTGACTCAATATGAAATACCTGACGAGACACCAGTAAGGTTTATCAGTGTCGGTAGGCTTTTACACTGGAAAGGCTTTCATCTGGGACTGCGTGCCTTCGCTCAAGCAAACTTACCCAATACAGAGTACTGGATTGTGGGAGAAGGACCGGAATGCGATCGCCTGCAAATTCTAGCACGAGATTTGGGTATCGATCGCAAAGTAAAATTCTGGGGTAAATTACCGCGTGAAAAAGCTTTAGACCTCTTAAAAGATTGCCACGTATTAGTTCATCCCAGTTTGCATGATTCTGGAGGATGGGTATGTATGGAAGCAATGGCAGCAGGTCGTCCCGTTCTCTGTTTGGATTTAGGAGGTCCAGCAATTCAAGTTACAAATGAGACTGGTTTTAAGGTTCCAGCTCTCGAACCCTATCAAGCTGTACGCGACCTCGCAGCAAGTATGATTCACTTAGTTAAAGATCCAGAACTGAGAATTAGTATGGGTTTTGCCGGACGGAAGCGAGTCAGTCAAAACTATAGCTGGAACGCTGTCGGCGAAGATTTGAACAAGCTTTATGCAGAAGTCAAGCGTCAGAAGCCAGGAGCCAGAATGACTAAATAGCTCCTAAAATCCCGTGCCTCTTAGAGTCACGTCTGATACATGGCAATACATATTTAAGGGAGCATCTCAATATGCATATTCTCATTGCTGCTTTACACAGACCTTCCAAACCAACTGGTGTTTGCAGACACGCCGCAAATTTAGCTCAATGCTTAGCTGATACAAAAGAGGTCACTAAAGTAACTTTGATAGTAGGAGCATGGCAGAAGCATTATTTTAAAACTTTTTTTAACTCCAAAAAGATTAATTTAATCGCAATAGATATTGAGAATAGTGCGTTGGCAAGAAATATGTGGTTTTTATTCGGTTTACCAAAATTGGCTAACCGTCTCTTGCCTGACTTAGTTTATATGTCATTTCCTTTCCCCTTTGTAAGAAAGCTGTTCTCATCTCCTGTGATTTCTACGATTCACGATTTATATCCTTATGAAAAACCTGAAGTTTTTGGATATCCAAATGCAATTTTCAACCGCCTATTTCTCAAGCAATGTATAACAAATAGCGATGGTCTAGTTTGCGTGTCTAAATCTACTGCAAACAGCTTAAAATTATATTTTCCAAATCTTCATCTACGCAAACTAGTAACTGTTATTTATAACTACGTGAGTTTGGAAGGCTTAAAATCTAATTCGTCAATTCACTTACCACTTAGCGATCGCGATTCTTTTCTATTAAGTATTGCTCAACATCGAAGTAATAAAAATATTAACTTAGCAATTCAAGCTTTTTGGTCGTTAATTAAAAACAAGTATTTAAAAAATACGACTAAACTAGTTATTGTGGGCAACAATGGACCTGAAACCGAAAAAATTCAGCAGTTAATTAATCGACTTTCCCTTCAAGAACTGGTATTACTGCTTGATTCTATCGAAGATAGTGAATTATGTTGGCTGTATCAAAATTGTGAAATGTTTATTGCCCCTTCGTCGCAAGAAGGTTTTTGTTTGCCTCTAGCAGAAGCTATACATTTTTCTTGTAAGATAGTTTGCTCTGACATCCCAGTATTTAGGGAGATTGGTTCTTCTAACTGTACTTACTTTGACCTGCAAGGAGATCCAGTAAAAAATCTCTCTCAAGCAATGATTAATGCTTTAGAAAAACCTCTCAGTCAAACTGCAAAAGACCTTCGTTTTTCTAAATCAGATGTAGCCCTTCGTTATCTGAAATTTTATGCTGCGGTCGCTAGAAAGAGTCCATTACGTGTTGGTATTTTGCAACGAGTGCAAACTAGTTTTGATAAAATCAGTACCGATAACCAAAATCAATCTACATCGAAAGTTAAAAAGTTTAACCAATAAGTAGGTGAACGTAGATATTTATCGTGAAAAAAAGACAGAAGGTAGAAAGAAATAGATTTGCTCTTTAATTATGTCCGAATACTTAACTCCAAACATTTAGCAGAGGGAACTGAATAGATGCAACCCTTACCTCAAAAAATGGACTTAGCGATCGGCACTAGAACTATAGCAAAAAAGAAGTATATTATTAAGAGTTCAACTCTGATATTTTTTGCCTTTGCTACTGCTTTTTATTCTCGAATTTTTTGTACGATAACTCGCGCTCCTTCATTTCTCAACTTTTTTCACTTTGTGACAGTTGGTTTTGCGCTTGCAGTAGTGCTAGTCACTAACCGCAGTAAAGATCGTAAACAAATTGCGATCGTCAGTTCGCTTTCATCTGCTATCCTGGTTATGCTGGGAGCCATGCTTGTTAGTGCGCTTGTCAATAACGCAGGTTTTATCAATGTAGTTTTTAACTTTTTAATTCTTGCTGAGCCATATCTATTCCTACTAGCAATAGTTTGTATTCCCGTATCATCCGCTAGCATCAAAAAAATCAGAGATTGGACGTTAATTTCGGCTTTGATTAACTTTTTGTTAGCTGAAATTCAAAAACCTTTATTAAGTGCTGGGTTACTTTTTGCCGCAAATGGAATGGATGAAACGGATGGCGTTCAAGGAGTTTTCTTTGCAACAGGAGCAGGCGGTTATGTCTCTACTGCCGTTTCCGTAAGTGCTGCTTTATATTTCTTGCTTTTTTTTAAAACAGTTCCCCTCTGGTTACGAGTACTTAGCTTAATTGGTGCAATTCATCAGATATTGATTGCAGATACAAAACAGGTAATTTTAACTTCAGCATTAGCTTGGATGTTGTTAGGTTTGAGCCAAACTCGAAATGTTAAAAAGTTTTTAATGTATGTAACCTGTATCGTTCTCGCGATCGCAGCTTTTATCTGGGCTGCATATAATCTAGAAGCTTTTGAAGTCTACAAATATTGGTTTTCTAGATCCGATATATATGAGAATTCTGAGACTGGCGGACTTGCCGTTAAAATGCAAGGAATTCATATGGTACTCGCCCATTGGCGATCCCCCTTAAATTGGTTATTTGGGCTTGGACCAGGGCATACACTTGGCAGATTAGGAGGATGGTCAATTCGAGAGTATTGGCACTTATTAAGCCCGCTAGGAGCTTCCAATCCTCCTCTATATGACGACATCTGGAAGTTTATCAATGGGAATTGGATTGCTTTGACAACAACCTTGTATGTTCCTTTGTTCAGTTGGGCAGGAATTTGGGGAGATTTAGGTTGGTTTGGGCTAGGAACTTATTTGTATCTTGGCTTCATTGTATGGCGCAATCTTTGCTTAGATGATTTCAGTAGGTTTCTCGTACTTACTGTAGCAGTTTACGGTTTTTTTCTAACTCAAATGGAGGAACCAGGTTTTATGCTTACTATTGCTCTTTTCATCGGTATTCGATGGCATGAAAACAGAAAAAAGGCGTTAAAACAGTAACGGTTACTACACGTTCGTATTAAAATCAACTCAAGTCGCCAAAGTTTCTGACATCACCGTTTCAGTCTAGATCCAGCTTTCCAAATCTTAGCGCCCCGTTCGTATGCCCCGATATCGGGGGCGCTACCCACAAACCCATCTGTCACCCCAGTAATTGTCATGCCTGCATCGATCGCGGGCGAACCAGATTGTAAGGTAAAATCTGGGATAGATTTTGAATCTGTTGTAGTAGCTTTGGTGAACTTTGGATCGGTTGACTGAAATAAATTGTGAGACTGCTGGCTGGCAGTTATACTCGTCGAACTCCGCAAAATATTGTTGCGCGCTTCAACAGTTTTATCTGTATATATTGAACCGAGAAACGTATTGTTGAAAATCCGATTGTATCCGCGTGGACTACCTGCGACTAGATAAAAGCTATCTTTGCCCCCTGTAATATTCCATACAACATTGTGATGAATTGTACTGTTGTAACTTTCAATATCTAAATAAATACCTCGCGTTCCCCAAAACGGACTGAATGCTTGAGTATCTCGAATCCAATTGTGATGGATAGCTCCGCCTGCAAGATTGATATAGCAACAGATATAGATTGCCCCCAAATCGGTACTCAACATGCCAAAGCGAGAGATATCGTTGTAAGCAATATCGATTTTGTTACCGTCGAAACCTGCGGTATGCCAATCAAAACTGATAGCATCGCGTCCAGCTGCTTCGATTGTATTGTAAGTAATCCGGTGATTAGTACCGTTGATGCGGACTGGAGCGGCGTAAGATGCCATGTAATTGCTGTTAGCAATAATATTATTTGTCACCTTATGTCCAGTACCTTCTAACAATACGCCATTGCCAGAACTCCATTCCACAACTGAGTTTTTCAGCGTATGCTTGCTACCCCGTAACTGTATACCAGTGTCGTGTGCGTGAGATGCAACGATTAAACCATCATCAGAATTAGGTGCTTGCTCGGACTTCGGTAATGGTGGTAGAGTCATGTGGTGCGATACGTACTTGGCGCGGATGCCATCAATCACGACACCTTGACTCGCATTGCTGGTGGTCACTGTACTGGCAAAAAGCTTCAAATTACGCAGTACGATATAAGAGCGATCGCCCAGATCGAAAGCAAAGTTACGCTGCTTTACCTCTACTGAGTTAGGACTCGTACCACCAAGAGTCCAAAGATAGAGGGCGCGATCGCTACCATCATAAAACCATTCGCCTTCACTATCGAGCAACCCCAACTTGCCAACTAGATAGAACCAATATCCACCTCGATCCCAAGGGGCAGTCATTTGTGCTGTCAGCTTTCCCGCCGTACCACCCGTTATCGTCCCGGTGCGAGTGACATACCAATCATTCGTCCATACTGTAGCACCAGCCCAACCCTCTGCTAAATTGGGAATTTCAGCGTTTTCTACGATCGCCGCATTACCACCCTGGCTTCTGACACCACCACCCGCCAGTTTCGGACGCAACGGATCTCTTCCCGTGTTGGGCCACCGCGCTTCTGGCATCATCTCGCCATTGACAAACACTTGATTGGCAAAAAAGCCCGTATCGTTATATCTATTTGTGGGTAAAGACGCATTCGCACGGAAAATAGAACCGCGAAACACCTGCCATCCCTCAACCGGATTCGCACCGGAGATCGTTACGTCCTCTTTGTTGTACGCTGCAAATGTTATCGGTGTAGTCGATGATGTCCCTGAATTTGCGGGGCGAATTGTTTCGCGATAAATTCCAGCTCTTAATAAGCAGGAGTCACCAGGCTGAGCGACATTAGCACACTTTTGCACTGTTTGAAATGGGCGCTCCAACGTACCAGGATTATTATCTGAGCCTTTTGAGGCGACGAAATACTCGCGAGCAACATTCGCAGCATCAAGTGGCGAACTACTGAGTAAATATCCATGCGGATTATCAGAGCGATCTGAGGCAGATATACTGAAGCTGATAAGAATACCAGTGGCAAACAATAAAATTCTCAACTTATTCATGCGATCGCCCGTAAAGCCATAGCTCGGAGTACATTTATGTTGAAATGGCTGAAAGTTAGTGCCATCGTATTCACGGAATACTTGAGTGCTGGATAAATTTTTGATTGTTTTAACCAGGTGGTGCAAATACAAGTACGGGTAAAGAGTGAGGGATTATAAACGAAAAACTTTTCCCTCAATGCTGATTACCCAAGGAGTACCATTCGGTTCGACTGCTATGCCAGTAGCAGCACCAGGGAGTGTCGTCCACTTAGAACCTTGGCGTGAAAGTATTTCAAAACCACCAGCACCAGCTGACTTGCAACCTAGTATCCAAGCTGAGCCATTTTCTCCTACTCCAATCTCCTTTGCACAACCGGAAACTTGTTGCCAACTGTCGCCACTACGTTTGTAAATCTGCCCGCTGGAATTGACAATCCAAGGAGTACCATTCGGTTCGACTGCTATGCGTGCAGCAGCGCCTTCAACTCGATTCCATTGGGAACCTTGCCATGAAAGAATTTCAAAATCCTTAGCTCCAGATTGCTTGCAACCTAATACCCAAACAGAGTTATTTCCCACTGCAATATCTCTCGCACAACCTGCAACTTGTTCCCATCCATTGTTACCGTTGCCTTTGTAGATTTGTCCGCCTGAGTTGGTTATCCAAGGAGTACCATTTGGTGCGACTGCTATGTCGCTACCAAAACCTGGAATCATATCCCACTTAGAACCGTTCCAGGTAAATAAGTAAAAATCTCCAGAGTCATTTGCTTTACCGCAGCCTACCATCCAAACAGAGCTATTATTGCCCACGCCAAGATCTTTTGCACACACTCCGGGAAATTGCTTCTGTACTGACGTTGCTCGATCTGCACATTGAGTCGTTACAGATGCTAAACATGACAAAACAATGATTTTAAAAATCGTTCGTCCCAGTTGAAAACGCATAGATGGTTAATTGAATTGTATGATTTGTATGGTGGAAAAATTTGCTATTTCGATCGCATCTTCATAGATCTATCATCAGATACTTGTCCTTGCAGAAGAAAAAAAATAAGAGATATTTTATAATCGATTCCTAGTCGAGTGTTCCGATCGCCATAGCTCCGATCGCAGTTGTTACAGATAAGATCGAGAGAGAACGCGATCGCACTCAATTAAGACTCAAAATGACAAATCTGCAGCAATCAAACTCTAAAATTAATCAATTTCAGGCGATTGGCAAAAAATTAACGCGCGTCTTGCGGATTAGCGCTACCTTACTCACCTCATATTACGCTTATATGTTGGAATATCGGGCAGAGCTATTTTTATGGGCTTTGTCTGGTAGCCTACCGCTGATCTTAATGGGGGTATGGACGCAAGCAGCCCAAAGCGGACAATTCGGCTTAACGCCTATAGACTTTGCCCGTTACTTCCTCACAGTATTTCTGATCCGACAGTTTACTGTGGTGTGGGTCATTTGGGAATTTGAGAAAGAAGTCGTCGAGGGACGGCTATCTCCCCGCTTGCTTCAACCTTTAGATCCGGTATGGCATCATGTATTTTCTCATATCTCTGAAAGATTTGCTCGCTTACCATTTGCGATCGCCCTGGTCGGTTTGTTTTTCTTCCTCTATCCGCAAGCGTTTTGGATACCGAGTTTAGGTAGTTCGATCTTATTTATAATTGCCGTTCTGCTGGCTTTTACTCTGCGGTTTCTGATTCAATATACTTTTGCTTTGTTTGCTTTTTGGACGGAAAGAGCAAATGCAATTGAAAATTTCTGGTTTCTATTTTACCTATTTTTCTCGGGTCTAATTGCACCTTTAGAGACGTTTCCGCCAATTGTGCGCAATATTGTTCTATGGACTCCTTTTCCCTATCTGATTCATTTTCCTACTTCCTTAATCGTGGGTTTACCAGAAAATGTAGGGCGGGGTTTTTTAATTACAATAGGTTGGTGTGCGCTATTTTTTGGCTTAAATCGTTGGTTGTGGCGACGGGGGTTAAAGCAGTATTCTGGGATGGGAGCTTAAGAGATTATGTCGCGCAAAGTCACCAAGATTGCTTTGCGCCTTTGCGCCTTTACGTGAGATTAATTAAAAGACTTGCTTTTCGTGTAGAACTACTAGAATATGTAGGACGGCGATCGCATTTATCCAATTTATGACCGATATCCCTCAGCCAGGGCAAATATCACCAAATTTTACTGCTATCAACCAGGATGGTAATTTAGTCAGTTTAGCCGATTTTGCCGGACAATGGCTGGTACTTTACTTTTACCCTAAAGATGATACGCCTGGGTGTACGACGGAAGCAAAGGACTTTAGCGAGTATACGCAGGAGTTTAGCAATCTAGGGGCGAAGGTTGTCGGCGTGAGTGTTGATTCTCAACAGTCTCACTGCAAGTTTATTGCCAAACATAATTTGTCAATTATACTTCTGAGCGACCCCGAACATCAGGTTGCTGATGCTTATGGGGCGTGGCGATTGAAAAAGTTTATGGGGAAAGAGTATATGGGTGTCGAACGTTCTACTTTTGCGATCGCACCTGATGGAACTATCGCTCATACTTGGGCAAAAGTCAAAGCTAAAGGTCACGCGATCGCCGTTCTCAATCGTCTGCAAGAATTAACGATGTAAGGGAACACACACTCATTCCAATTAAGATATGTTAAGCTTGGCTCGAACCCTCAGCCTTCCCGGACGATGACCATGCTAGCAGCGATTCTCTACGATCTCGACGGTACGATTGTCAATACCGATCCACTGCACTTTCGCATATGGCAAGCACTCTTGAAAGAGCATGGTATAGAGATCGATGAAGAGTTCTATAAAAATCGCATGAGTGGCAGGCTGAATCCATTTATCGTGCGAGATTTATTTCCAGAATTCTCTTCTGAAGAGGTGATAAAATTTAGCGATCGCAAAGAAGCGGAGTTTCGCGAACTAGCAGCAGAATTGACACCAATACCGGGACTGTTAGAAGCGATCTCTTGGGCTGATGAAAGAGGAATCAAACAAGCCGTAGTCACAAATGCTCCTCCAGAAAACGCTAAGCACATGTTGAGCGTTTTGAACTTAGAACACAGATTCGAGCGGGTGTTTGTCTCGCAAGAAATCGGCATGGCAAAACCCGATCCTGGACCCTATCTCTACGCACTGGCTTACTTTGGCTTAAATGCTCAACAAGCACTTGTATTTGAAGACTCCCCTTCTGGCATTCGTTCCGCTGTGGGTGCGGGAATATCTACAGTAGGAATCGCCTCCTCTCAGACACCAAGCGAACTGTACGATCTGGGTGTTATGCTTGCCATTCCTGACTTTAAGGACTCGCAATTATGGAAACTGTTGGGTAAGTCGGGAGTCGGGAGTGGGAGAGTGGGAGTCGGGGAAGAGAGCTGAGGGAGCAATTTAAAATTTAAAGTTCAAAATTCACGCACCATGCACCACTAATACCTCACTAAACTACCGCAGACTCTAACATTTGAATTGTTCCTTTTGCAGCATTGATTTCAACTTCTAAACCCATTGGTAGTGTCAATATAGTGTCAATGTGACCGATCGCCGCACCATACCAAGCGGGAATTTTTAATGGTTGAATGTGGTTCCAAACAACTTCCTCTAGAGTTAGAGAACCATAATCGGCATCTGGAGTACAGTTAGGACATTGCCCAAATATAAAACCTGCTAGTTTATCGAAGATTCCAGCTAATTTTAACTGTGTCATCATGCGATCGAGTCGATAAATATTTTCGCCAATATCTTCTAAAAATAAAATCGCTCCGTTTAGATTTGGCAAGTATGGCGAACCGACAATTGCCGATAGTACAGATAGATTTCCTCCCAATAACCTACCTTTAGCACGACCAGAATTAATCGTTTGTATTCGATATTTGACTTGCATTAAACGATCTGTATCGCTGCCATCTTTGAAGTTTTTAAACTCTAAAGATTCACCCGCAAATAATATGCGTCGAAAATAATCTGTTTGCTCTGCATTCCAAGAAGAAAAGCCATTTGGTCCATGAAAAGTGACTAGATTAGTTCGAGCTGTAATCCCTAAAATTAGAGCAGTAATATCGCTAAACCCAACAATAATTTTGGGATTTTTACGAATTAATTCGTAATCTAAATATGGTAAAATCCTGCTAGAACCCCATCCACCTGTAATAGGCAAAAGTGCAGCAACTTTAGGGTCGGCAAAAAACTGATTTACATCAGCAGCGCGATCGCGGTCTTGTCCAGCAAGATAACCATAGCGATCCAAGACATGAGGTGCAAGTTTCGGTTCTAACCCCAATCCTCTCACAGCATCGCGGACAATATCTAAATTTTCTCGCACAAATGTCGCCCCAGCAGGGCTAATAATTCCGACAACGGAGCCGGGTTTTAGTCTTGCAGGTTTGATGAGAGAATTCGGAATTCGGAATTCGGAATTCGGAATTCGGAATTGATTTTGACTTTTGGATTTTGGATCGCTTCCTTGTCTCCCTTGTCCAAGTACGGGTATAGATATAGCACCAATACCAGCAATAGCGATCGCGCTTCTGAGAAAATGACGGCGTGGGAACATTGAGCTTAGCGATTTGGCGTACCAGCTAGCCGAGCAAAAGCATTCTCGACATCTGGGGGTAATTGACGCATAATTTTACCCTTTTCGCGATCGACTGCTACTAATATGACTCTTGCCGTTACATACAATTCTTGACTGTCGGGAGATTGAATTTGATAATCCCAATTGATCCGCACGCCTTCCATATCCGCCATGCGAGTTCTAACTACAGCATCCATCCCCATTTTGATCGGACGGTGGTAGCGTACTGCAATTTCTACTACGGGTAAGTCGCAACCCAAAGCGACTAAGTCAGCAAAATTAATCCCAATCGATCGCAAGCATTCTACCCGCGCTTCTTCCATCCAGGCTATGTACGAACCATGCCAAGCGTTACCACCATAATCTGTGTGATGTGGCTGCGCTCGGACTGGATATTCAAACCAATCGGTAAAGGCTACATTAGGTAGGTTGGTTGGGGACTGTTCTGGTGCTTGACTCACTTATACTTCATCGGTAATAGGTCATAGGTAATGGGTAACAGGGATAGTTAATGGTTAATGGTTGATAGTTGATAGCAACTAACTACCAACAATCAACTACCAACTACCAATTACCAACTACCATCTGCCATCATACTTTAACAAATGTCCACTCCAAACTTTTCATCGGTGCGGTTTGTAATTGCTCTGTCAGTTCGGCATTACTACCAAATTGTAGTTGGGAAAGGTATGAGGCTTCTACGTTGACAGTAAACTCCTTATCTTCAAAGCACCAAGGAGTAACGGTAACTTTGCCATCCTGCAACTGAATAATATCGTAGCGATCGCCATCTGGTCCTTTCCCAATTTCTAATGCGCGTTCGTCTACTGGTAATTGACGATTACAGAGAATTAATGAAAGGCGATCGCACCACTGAAAAAAGGCATAAGCTTCTTCAGCATCTTTCTGACTAATTTTAAGTTCTTTTCTATATTGTTTTTGTAGCTCTAATTGTTCGTCAAGAAACTCATCGAGTTCCAATGACTCTCCCCGTTTTCCTTCATTCAAAAAACTAGTATGCATAGAAGTTAGCATTGTCACCCACCGTCCCCGATAGCGTGCGTTGGAAATGTGCTGTTTCAGCTTGGGTAGATGAGTACTAGTATCGAGAGTAAAGTCTAACGGCGCGCCAGCTGGGGTGAGATTGTTTTCTTCCCATTCTTTTTCTAAATCGTCGTGGTGGGAAATTGCAGCTATAGTTTCGTAAATCCGAGGTGGGAAATCCTTACGTCGCCAATGTCCGGCAATTTGTGCTGCAAGTAGCGCATGAGCGCGATGATAAATAACTTCCCAACCTGTTTCAGTTTGATTAGCAATCATATATCAGTTATCAGTTTCATTGAGCTGTATTTAATTTCCCTCAAGGCAGAGAGTAAAAAGTGAATGGTGGATAAACATCTAAGAGTTACACCATTTGGTTACTGGTCACTAGTCACTGTTCGCTGGTTTAATCCCCACCTAATTCGACAATCTTGCCAATATTAAAATCTATCCTGATCCAGCCTTTAAGCCTGCGGAGATTGTCTAACAGCAAGAGGGGAATTTGCCAATGGTGTACCATCAAAAACGGTAACGGATCGTCGATCGCGAAAATTGCATCCTTCCCACGCAAGATGTTTTTGAACCAGGTCTGCAATTGTGGAAAAGAGCGAATTCCAGTGAGCCGCCAGAGTTCGTGATAAGTCCAATAAGTAGGCTTGCTGGTCGATAAGGGTTGCAACGGGTACAACGTAGAGACGTTACATGTAACGTCTCTACAAAATGCATCGGCTACCCCTGGATGATTATAAAACATTGTAATTGCTGAGTGGGTGCGGGGGTTGCACTCGATCGCGTAAACGTTTCCATCCTCAGCTTGAATAAAGTCAAAAGAAGCTTGTCCGGTAATTCCTAATTCTTTGACAAAATGACGCACCCATGCAAGTATTTCTGGCTTGTCAACGTTTTCATAATTGACTTGAAAAGCCGAAGACTCGCAACAGCAGTGCATTCTTAATTCCCCATTGCGGACGGTACTGTGGGTGCAGTATTCCTGTCCTGGGATAAATTCTTGCATAATCCAGGGTTTTTCAGGACTAATTGGCAGACTATTGACAAAAGCTGCTGTTTCTGCTTGTGTAGCGCATGGAAGCTTAGTTAAGTTTAAGCGACGTACCGAGTCGTAGGGAATGCTTTTGAGGATATATGGACGTTCCGCATCGGAAAAGTCAAAGTTAATGACTTGTTCTGGATTGGTAATTTTGAAAGATTTGGGGACAGATAAACCGAGCGATCGCGCTTTCTCGGCAAACTCATACTTATCGTCTAACATCTGCGTTACCTCTGCATCGAAGTGAAACACCTCGCAGCAGCCAGATAAAACTGATTTAGCCACAGAGTCATAGTAGCTGGCGACGGGACTACAGACGGGAACGTAGACATCAATATTTTCTTGTTTGGCGATCGCCAGCAATGCTTGTGAATAGCCTTCCGGGTCTTTTTCCGGCGCGGGAACGGTATAAAAGCGATCGACGGCGTTAGAAAATCGATGTCCGGTCAACCAATATTTATGAGTTTCTACCAACACCACCCGATGTCCGACCATATGAAACGAACGGGCAAGTTGCAGGGCTTTGGTCATCTTCCCCCCCGTCAGCATGATGTTTTTGGGGTGAGATACAGGCAAGATGCCCCGGTCACGAAACGGCTTGCTGACGAGATTCCAGAATAACGCTGTCAAGACAACGATACAGTTGAAAGGAAAGGCGATCGCGAGTAGAAGTAGCGTTCCCAGATTTTGGAATACTGCAAATATCTGCATGGTAGGGGTAATAGATTGTGGTAAAAGCAAGGCATTGCCTTGCTTTTACCGATTTATATGCGCCGGATAATCGTCAAACCATCGCGTAGCGGTAGCAAAACCTGTTCCACGCGGGGGTCAGCAGCTACGATGCGGTTGAATTGGGCGATCGCTTCTCCGTTCGGGGTGCGCTGGTCGGGTGGCAGGTATGGTTGTCCTTGCAACAAGGTATTATCGACGCAGATAAATCCTCCAGAGGGTACTAAATCTGCATTTAGCAAGAGGTGAAAATAATCTACGTACTCCTTCTTGTCGGCATCGATAAATACTAAGTCAAACGACTCTTTACCATCTGCCAGTTTTTGCAATGTTTCCATAGCTGGAGCTACTTCTACAGAAATTTTGCGTCCGTGGGGAGATGCTTGAAAGCAGTCAATTGCAAAGTCTGCCACGTATCGATCCACTTCACAAGCTACCAAGCGTCCGTCCTCTGGTAAAGCCTCTGCCATTGCCAAAGCAGAGTAACCCGTAAACATCCCAACCTCCAAAATACTTTTGGCTTTGGTCATGTGGACGAACATTTTTAATGTTTGTCCTTCCAAATGTCCAGACAGCATTTCCTGTTCTAACTGGCGGACTGTCTCCTGGTCAGAAAATCGTTTTTCCCAAGGTTCAGCACAGGTTTTTTTTGCTAGTGCGGCGAGGGCAGCAGATTCTTCGGTAGAAACGGCTTCGATATATGGGTCGATGCCTGCGGCGAGTTGCCACACCTGCTGAATTTTGGCAGCTACCTCTAAAGAAATGTTTTGTTCTTTCGCTACTAACTCTAGGATTTGCTGCAACTGCTGCACCAGAATCCCCAAGGGCGTAACTGGTCTTGCCGTATTTTCTTTCTGAGGTGCGATCGTCATGGTCTATACGCTCCCTACGAGTTCGGGTTCTTGTACCATGTAAGCATCAACACCGTCGCCACCGCGAGGATAGGTCGCGCACAGCTGCTTGTGTTCGGCTAAAGCAGCATTCAATTCTTCCCGCGTCAGGTCGTTGACGAAGAAGCAAGTCCCGATCGGTTTGGGCATTGCGGCGCGTAGTTTGCCGTCTCTGGTTTGCATAATTGACTCAGTTGCCTGCCAGAGTAAATCGCCTTCTAGTAAAGGATGGTCGAGGGCTAAGCCGATCCGACTCATTAAACCAAGGATGCGATCGCGGTCTTGGGTAGAGATGTAGCCGCGTTTTGCTGCGAGAGTGGCTGAGAATGCCATGTCAATATTCACAGCGTGACCGTGGAAAATTGGTACGTTAGGGGCGAGTTCTAAAGTCGGACTCCAAGTGTGACCGTAGGCAATGACGCGATCGAGGTCGATTTCGTGCAGGTTCGGAGTTTCCAACTCGATCATCGTTTTGATCGATTCGTAATTGACTTTGTAGGCAATTTCCTCAAGTTCTGGTGTTGCATCCACATAACCGAAGTGAGTTTGCAGCAGTTGTTCGCCATACTTCTCTAGTAAATTGAAGACTTCAGCGTTAGCAACTACAGCAATTTTTACCAGTTCTGCCATACCGTTACGCACTTGGGCTGTAGGTAGGGTGCGCAAGAAAGAAAAGTCAAGGATGACCTGTTTAGGTGCGTGGTAAGCACCCAAGCGGTTTTTCAGTTTCTTATGGTTGACTGCAACTTTAATTGCTACCCCAGCATCGATCAGACCGATTAAGGTTGTCGGAACGCGGATGAAGTTAGAGTTACGACGATAAGCAGCACAGGCAAAACCAGCTACATCTGTGACTAATCCACCACCAACAACCAAAACTGGTTCTTTGCGGACTAAGCCGAACTCGGCAAATGCATCGATAATTGTCTCGAAGGTCGCGATCGTCTTATTCGGTTCGGTGATGGTGATAGGAAATACCGTCAGATCGATGTTGTAATGCTGAAAGTAAGCTTCAATTTGTTCGCCATACAATCGATAAACGTTGGCATCGATGACGGTTAAACAGCGTCCGTATTTTTGATATTGGTCGGCAATTTCACGGTTGCTAATGTCAAAAGCACCATTAATGCAGAGGAGGCTGAATTCAATCTTTTCGTAGCCTTCAACGTGAAAAGCTGTTTCAGTCGCCGTGAACTTTGCTTGTACTTCGCTCATGAATTTTACCTGTGTGAATTAGTCCAACAAAAATTAGCGACTTGCATGTAGCGCCGCAAGACCAAGTAGATGCAAAAGAAGATCGGCGAAAGCACATTGGATATAGTAGTAAATACTTACCCAATTTTTGACTTCACTTGTTTCTATTGCCTCTAACGACTCGCCACCGTGTTTGGAGATGCGATGACAGAAAGCCTAATAAGTTCGCGTTAATTAGGGTGGCGATCGCAAAGTTTGCGCTAAACGCTACACTACTCCTTCGGAGAAGCAAGCTACGTGAACGCTAACGCAATTTCTGCACGCCCTTTACTCTCAGCTACACATTCATAGCTGGCACTGCTCTTATTAGGTCAAAAAATACATTACTAAAAGCCAAATTAGTTATCTCCTAGTGTGTTCCCCGCTCTGAATCCAGAGGGCAGAAAAGGAGGAAAAAACTAACATCGGCAGATTTCTATTGCGCTTTGAGAGCCAAATGCCTCTTACAATACATTAGCAGCAAGTAAATATTATTTGCAATCCTTGACAAAAACAAACCTTTATAGAAAACAAAAATTTGTCGCAATTAAACATTGCTTAAACTGTCACTCGGAATCGCTTATCTTACTGCTATTACCTTATATTTTGCCGAATCTGCGATCGCGGTTGACAATCTACACAAAACACTGAAATCTCCGACCTTTGACAAGCCTAAATGCTTGGTTTTGAAGTAGTTTTACTAATGAGAATAGCGGCTATGGCTATCAAACTACCTCTTTGATCTCCAGGTTTCCATTTGAGATTGCAACCGTAATTAACTTTCTGCTCTGGATTTAGAGGAGATCGATTCAGTTCAACATTGGGCTTGTATTGCAAGTTTTGCTCCCTTATGGACTTTGCCACACTTAAGGCGATCGCAGCTATGCCAAGGCACTCGCGTGCTTGAGTCTATTTACGTTACATCACAAAAATAAACTGAAGCCGAAATTTCTGTCCTCAGTCCAAAGTAGGAGTTGTATTTACTGTCAAAAAATTGACGGCGATCGCCATAATCGTTCATACAACACTACCTGCGTATTCTATCAAATTCAGCAATTATTTACAATAGTTTACATGAAATTGAGAGGCGATCGCCAAATATTTTCCCCAAATTTTATTGACGAGTTTCAACACACAATTTATTACTTTTATAACTATAGATAGATGTAGTCAGTTGTCGGTTATTCAGTTATCAGTGGTGATGGGTAGTTGGTAGTTGTCCCCC